>JAFPGA010000183.1 GCA_017423085.1 Paludibacteraceae bacterium
GTACCGGACTCTGTTGTACGGAAACGTACTTTGGTAGCAATCTCATCGAGTTGGAGGGTTCCTGAAGCTGTTGCGTCTGTACCTACCACTTGATTGTATATCGTCTGCCATCCCCATACACCGTCCACTTTCGTATATTGATCTACCATCAACGCTGCATAGGTCGGTTTAATTATGCCGCCGGCCCAACCGCTTTTTTCTCCATGTTTTGCAGAGAAGGTGAGCGTTGTCGGTGTTCCGTTCAAAGTATATTCCCTCTCCAGACTGCCTTCGCTCAGCGTCAACGAACCGACAGACAATGCCATTTCGTTACACTGCGAAGCAGGGTTACGAACGATGACGTAGTTCACTGCGCTTACTTCCAACCACTCTACGTCCAAGGAATCTAATCCACCTGCCTGTGTAGCGGTGACATAGGTCTCGCCTTCACCTACCACAATCAGCATGTTACCTTCTACACGTACCACATTCTCGTTCGCCGAAGTATAAACGATTTCCATACCGCTGGTAGCAGTAGCGTTCAGTTCAACCGGCTCGCTGGTCGTCAGCAGACCATAGAGATTCTGATCCCAGGTGATGACTTGTTTTTGCAGTGCCGTTACGGTAAAGGTTTGTGTATCGCTTACCTCTGCGTACTCGTTGTTTCCTGCCTGATGAGCGGTGATCTCAGCCGTTCCGACTGCCTTTGCCACCAAGATAGTATCATCGATTACCTCAATGATTTCGCTGTCGCTGGAAGTGTAGGTAATCAGCTCTCCACTCTGTGCCGTTGCAATAACAGCCATTTCCTCGCTCGGATAACGCTCTCCTACGTTCATCGCATAACCCGTTGCGACCAAGTCTGCGTTCCAATTGATCGTTTGGATACGCTTGGTTGTTTCTGCGCTTACATAAATAGTCTTGGTGTAAGCATCATTCCCGTTGCTAATGGTGATATACGCTTCGTTGCTACCAACCTCTCCCGTGTGAGTATAAGAAATAGAAATCTCCTGCGAACCCAGTTGGTCATAGTTGGCAAACTCAGACGGAGAAACCGTGAAACGCGGGTTGCTGCTCTCTACCGTCATCGGCGCGATATTACACCAGTTCACATTCGCCGTTTTGACAACTTCTCCGGAGTAAATAACCGCAGAACCGAAATCAATACTTGCCGGTTCGGGATCTTGCACGTACTTCAATTCGCTGATGTGTATATTGCGGATGTAGGCACCGAAGTTACCCGAATAACAGAGTAACACATAACGGGTTGTCGGTTGCAACTGAATGGAGTAACTCTTAAAGGTTGTTCCATCATAGGTATCCAGCCAGATGTTCTCAGACGGCATAGAAGAGGTAGCACTCTCTTTTACAAACCACTCCACATTCGTCACACCGCCTAACAAAGTACCGATACCTCCACCGACAGAAGAAGGAATAGCGATCTCGAATGTCAACTTATCGGGAATACCCTCAAAATGCAGAATGACATACTTGTCGTCATTGTTAAATCCGCCACCACCTACATCACCAAGGATGATACCATTCTCGTTATCCCACGAGTTACTACCCTCCGAAGCAACTTTAACCGGATCATAATTCCAAACAGAAGCACTCATCGTAAGCGGCAAGTGAAGCGGATCGCTCTCTACCGTCACTTGGAACTCCACATACGTCGTTCCATAGGTGTCCGTTTCCGGCAAGGTTGCACGGAAAGTAGCCGTACCGATCTCACCTGCTTTGATAACACCATCCTTATACGAAGCATAAGCGCCGCCACTAACCGTTGTGACTACCACTTCTGCGTCAGATACTTTATTGAACGAAATCGTAGCTGTTTTTCCCTGGAAAATAATTACGCTCGATTGCTCCACACCATTGAGAAGAACCGACAGACTCGGAGTCTTCTTATTGACGGTAATGGATAATTCTTCTTGCTTGTAAACCAACTCATCTGTTTCCTGTTGCGTGATGGTGATAGTAGCCGTTCCGACACCAACACCTGTGAGCGCACCTGTTTCTGCGTTGTACTCCACGATACCGGCAGGAGTAATCTGGACAGAAGGATTATTGACATTCGTTAAGGTCAATTGAGCCGTTTGGTCCAACTCAATCTCAGTTCTGTCCAACACAAACATCGGGGTATATTTAGTTGCCCAATGTGCAATGAGGTTCATATCAGCAGTCGGTCTGATGACCGTTCCTGTTGTTCCAACCCACGCCTCGCCGTTATACCATCCGTCAAACAGGGAGCCGGTTTTGGTAGCTTCCGGCAGCGTAATTGCGCCATCAGCCCAAACGGCATAAAGGTCAAACACCTCATTTTCTGTGGTTGTCAAATTATAGATACTCTGACCATTCGTATAAACGACTGCGCCGTTCTCCGATCTTGCCCATCCGCTGAACGTATAGTTGGCTGTCGTTCCCGTCTCAGCACACTCGCCTTCGTTCGCATCATACGTAACGGCATACTGACGAACAAATGCATTCGCTGTCAGAGGCGTAGATGCATCGTACGAGATAGCCTGATTTGCCATTTCACCGGAAGTAGCACCGTTACCATGGAACGCCATGTAGTACTTAATCGGAATAAAGATACCTGCGTAATAAGAATTCTGCGCTCCGATGCCGGTAGCCGACTGTGTAACGCTCTGTCCTTGTCCGGTCAAATCACTGGTATTGGTAAGAGTTGTCTTACTGTTGTAATTGCTCTCATTGGTTTTATACCAGTTACGGAAATTGTATCCCGGATTGGCTTTGTAAAACAAATAGAACGTCTTGTTTCCGCTGGCGCCGAAACCACCTTGCTCATCATGATCATCGGTGTACGTAAATTCTGCCGGAGGTGTATTCGACGTCTGAACATCTACATATCCACCTGCTTGAGGAGATGAATAAACGTACACATGTGCTTGTCCGCCCCACATCTGGCCTAAGCCAAGAAGGACCACACTAAGTAATGTAAAGATTTTTTTCATACCTTAATTATTAAATTATATTTTTTTGTTGTTCTTAAAATTCGTATCAAAAAACGCGCAAAATTACTACTTTTTTTTGATATAACAAAAAAATCGTACGCGTACGCGCACGAATAATAATTAGGTGTAGCCGATTCTTAAAGAAAAGACCGTTTCGCTGATAGAATATAGACTACTCTATTACTCCGGCATCTTTCCAGGCTTTCAGAGTAGCTTCGACATCTTGGAGCGCTTGAGCGGGAGTGACATCGTATTCTGCACAAAGAGCTTTGCACAGTTTGTCGGCATCAAACTCACCCTGCTGCGCCTGTTCCCAAAGGAACGCCGCCGTCTCGTTGAGCGTGATCATCTTATTGAAATTGATAAGCGTGATTGATTCGCCTACCAGAATATACTCATTACCTAACTTACGCAGTTTAAAACCGTCAATTGTATGCATTGAAATTAAAAATTAAAAATTAAGAATTATAACACCACGCCAAAACCGTGTGACGATATATCTTTAACAACCATTTGCGGACGGGGAAGAGGTGATACCATACTCGTCCGCGTGTGATCGTCTTATTCCGCCCATCGGGTCGCTGAATCGCTGCTACACGACCGATGATGTCTTCGCGGCGGCAGTATTCTTCGCCGCGCAGGTTTCCGTCACCCTGCAGCACGCAGATTCGTTCCTCTCCGCGTTGCGCTATCCGCACCAAGCGATGCAGCACATAGGTTCTGCTGTTGTCCGGTGTCCGAACGCTTGCCAGAAGGATGTCTCCGACTTGCGGTTCGTCCGTCAGGGGCTTGAGAATCACACTGTCTTTACCGCCCTCAATGAACGGACGCATACTGACACCGGAGGGAGTGAAGAGCACTTCTTTGCGGTCTCGCAGCAGGTTGGCGAACTCAGGTATCAATATGTCGTTTTCTACCGTCATTCGGTCACCACCCGCAAGCAGTTACATGCATTCGTTTGGTACGTGATGGATTTGATATACATCGTCGAACCACTGGATTGACGCACTATCTTGAGACAATACGCGCCTTTAGACGGCATCGCCACCTCAATAGAGTTAATATCCACCGATATTCCCGAAGTTATCTGCGTCCAACTATCGCCATCGTCCGACGAGATATAAAAGTCCACATTAGCTGCATTGGCAGGAGTGCGCCAAAGGATGATTTTCGTCAGGTTCTCCACCGCCGGAGCAGTGGTCACATAACTACCACTGCTCGGCAGATTGAGAGAAACCGTCGCCGCGTCTTCCGCGAGACCAAATGTTCCACTTGTGCCGCACGTATAAGTCAGCTCCGGCGTTAACGTCGTTACACCGACCGTATAACCGCTTGGCCAAGCCAGCGTCTTTCCACTCATTTCATGGAAATTATGCGTATTGGCAGTTAATACTGCATGGCTATTCGCCACGCAAAACGCCAAGAGGCACAGGGTTGCGCTATAACGAAGAAAATGTTTCATTTATTCTACGCGTACACCGGTGAGGGTATAAACCTCTTCACCGCGAATGATTACCATTTGTCCGTTACGGATTGCTTTGACAGCTGCCGGTTGAGCGATCGTTACCTGCTCAACTCCTGTACCGCTTGTACAAGCCGTGCTATAGTCGCTATACGAAGCACCGCCACCTTCGCCACCGATCTCCAGGTCGAAGTACTCGGTGCCATTAAGATTGCTGGTTGCATAAGCGCCGAAGACGTTATATTCCCCTGCACGGAAGATGAGCGCACGACCTGCATTAGCCGACGAATTAACACGCCATGTTCCTTTCGAACCATTCTCCACAGACCAAGTCTGTGCCGTATTGGACAAGCTGACGTTGGTTTTGGATCCGTTGGTCAGATACTTGCCGCCGGTCTGGATGGTAAATCCGCCACTGACCGGTGTCAGCAAAAAATCTGCTGCATCTGCTTCGTTGGTTGTACTCTGCAACTTGTTATTGTTTACCGTAGCCGCAGCGTAATACTTTGTATTACCTATCTGTGCATAGATCTTGAACGTACCACCAGTAGTACCGTCGAAAGCTGCTTCACCGCTTTCGCCCTCGCCTTCTTGATCAGCAAAGACAGCATAGAAGACTGCTCCCTCTTCCACCGCGTCACCGGCTTTCGCAAAGGTCGGAGCGGTGGTCTCGCTGCTATAGTTGGCTTGGCTGCACCAGCCTACGAATACGCGTCCATCGGAACAAGCCACAGGATCCGTTTCCGGCAATGTCAGTGTGCCGGTACTTTGAATAGTCTCGTACGGTTTGCCAAAGGCAACAAAGTTCACATCAAACGGATCTACCGGAATCACCGGCTCCTCAATATAGGTCAAAGTTACGACTCCATTCGACTCTGCAATATTTAATAACGGTTTACCGCTCACGCCGGACCATGAAGTCTTATTGCCGGTTCCCGGGAAGGGGTTCTTCGGACAGTTATCCGTAGAACCATCCCATCCGATCTTGGTTCCGGTAGCAGAAACAACGGTATAGAGCGGAGCTCCGCTGGTTTCTGAGTTATTCGGCGCGTTATTCTCCCAAGCGGATTCATTGAAATTGACTTTCCAGATGAGCATGCCGTGTCCGGTGAGCGGAGCATCCCAGCCCACAGCCTGACGGTTTTCGATATAATAGCGCAGACCAGCCGTCGTCGGACCGACATAGTTTCCGTTTGAGGTGATCTGATACGCCTGATAATTCTCCGTTCCGTTTGCATAGAGCGTTACGTTCTGACCTTCATTACCCAAGTTAACGGTAGTATGCCAGCCGAAGAACTCTTTCTCCCACGGGTCGTAGTTAGGCGGGCAGTGTCCGTCACCGTTGTAGCTACCACCGTCCATAATATCCCAGTCGTTCGGCGTAAGATTATTATCATAAACCGTTCCATAATCAGTATCGTACAGATCCGGCAGACCCAATACGTGTCCAAACTCATGGCAGAGCGTACCGATACCACCTAACGAGTTACGAGACATCTCACCCGACATGGCATAGTTATCAATCCTCTTACCGCCTACTTTGCATTCCGAAGCAGAATAGGTACAATTGCCATAATAACGCGCTGACTCAACCGACCAGTTATGCGGCCAAATGGTCTCGGATGTACCACCGTCTGCCTGACCTTTACCGGCATAGATAACATAGACAAAGTCCACGTAGCCATCATTATCGGAGTCGTAGTCTGCCCAGTTTATGGTAAACTGCTCATTCGCCAAACGACAGCCTTCTATTACCGCATCAGTAGCATGCTGATCATCGCCCTCTTTATCTCCATCCGTACCGTAATAAGCCACATTGCGGCTCAAGGTCACAGGACCGAACACGTCAAACTGGGGACGATACGCACCGTTACTCTGGTCCGCAAAATACTGCGCAGCAGACGGATAGCCGGCATTCACCGTACAGTTGGTCGAGTTGCACAACTCGTCAAACGTAGCCTGCGTGTGACCGCTCTGCATGTTCTTGTCGCTGAAGTTCACCAAAATAACGACTCCTTTAGGTGCCAAGTTCGGCTGCGTACCGATGTCTTTGCGCTGGCGACGCGCTACTGCTTTGGCGCGACGTGCTTTCGCTACTGCGGGTGACGGTGCTTCACCAATCACCTCATACATTCCATTGATTTCACGTACCTGCTTGCCGTCACGATTAATCGTATAGTGATAGAACTCATCACCAATCACCTGCACTTCGATGGTTGTGCCATCCGCTTGCGTGCGTGTCTGCCATCCGCGGCGTGCGGGAACAGCGTTTGCAGCCATGACGAGACTGCACAATACTGCAACAATTACAATCCTCTTCATTTGTGTTTTTATATTAGTAAAATATAGTTCGCTCCTAAAAGCGTGCAAAGGTACTGCTTTTTTCTGACATATGCAAATTTAGAGCACAAAAAAACGACTTTATGCGCATATTTCTCTTACCGAACTATTTCTTCGACATTTCGAATGTGGAAAAATTGACGGTTTTTGCCGAAAATCAATTTTTACACCTTTTTTATTTGCATATGTGCGTAAAAAGTTGTAATTTTGTAGTCGATTTGCAAAGTATAGTTGTCAAAACACTATAAAACAACCAATTTTTTCGTTTAACTAAAAACAAAACACAAAACACAATGAAAAAGATTTTCACATTCGCAGCAGCCATTTTGGCAAGCGCAGCAATGATGGCCGCAGAGCCGACTTACGAATCTTATGATTGGGCAAGTGCAGCCGATATGGCAGCAGGTCTTGCAGGTGATGAAGCTGTATCGATTGCTGTAGTAACATCCGGAAGTGACGGAAATGTTAGCGGTCACTGGTACAAAGCACTGAACAGTGCTATTGACGGAAGTGCCGACAATTTAGGAACTTACCTGTCTATTTCAGCAGCAAGTCAAATTGACTCCGTTGAGATATTCTTCTGCCCGAACGGCACCAACAATACCAATTTAGCTTGGGCAGGCTGGGGCCAAGGTGTAACTCCGAACCAAGAAGTAGGTACAAACTACGGCACAACAGCAAGTGTAAAATCTTCTAAATCCTGGGATAATGCTGTATGGCAAAAGATTGATTTGTCTGATAAGGAGATATACACCATTTATATCAGCCGTCAAGGAAAGAAATTAAAAAACAATAGCACAATCGACAACTTCGGTGATAACCAAACTGTTAACCTCCTTGGTCTTCGCGTTTGGCTCGCTAGCAGCACTCCTGTTACCGATCCTGTTGCAGAAGTTACCATTGCCGGTCCGACGGAGTGCTTCGTTGGTCAAAAGGCTACTTACACCGCTACTACCGATGTAAAAGCTACCAGCTATCAGTGGTATATTGGTTCGGATGCTGTAGAAGGAGCTACATCTGCTAAATTTGAGTTCACTCCGGACGCAATTGGTTCGTACAGCATTTCGTGCAACGCATCGAATGAGAACAACTCTGAGGCTGCTTCGTCGAATGTTATTACTCTCACCGTTACCGAGCGTCAGGCTCTGGAGCAAGTTGTTGTTACCGACCATACCACCTGGGACTTCTCGAAGGCTGCTACGGTTAGCCAGATCAAGTGGGAAGGCGACCAAAAAGACGCTGCTCCGGTTGTAATGGCAAACATTGACGGCATGAACAATGACGCTAACTTCAACAGCCAGGCTCTCTTGTTCTCGGGTGAGTATCCTATCCGTGACGGCAAGTACTGCCAAGGCCCGCACTTGGAGTTCGCTATCAATGCTCCGGGTCTGCTGACCATTGTGTACAGCAACACGGGTAACCGTACGGCAGAAGAGGGTGAGACCGAAGGCCAAGAGGCGCTGCGTCGTTTCCTCACCATCAATGGTCAGCTGGTTCCGGGTGATGCAGGTTCGATGAAGAGCAACGTGAACACGACGACCGCGAACATCGCTGTTGAGCCGGGTAATGTAGTTATCAGCGGAGCTATGCCTTACGGAGCGGATCCGACCGCTGCCCAGTACATTCGTATCTACAAAGTGATTTACCAACGTACCGGTTGGCCAACCGCAATTGACAACAATGAGGTTGAGTTGAAGGCTGTTAAGCGCATTGTAAACGGTCAACTCTTGATTGAGAAGAACGGCGTTATGTACAACGCACAGGGTGTAGTGGTCAAATAAGACATTTATAGCACGTGAAATTGCACTCAAATTGGGTAGGACTTGCCTCCGACTTGACTCCGATGTGAGTCCGATGTGACCCCAATTCCGAAATGCAACATTTTCAAGAGCATCTCTTCGCGAGGTGCTCTTTTTGTGTTTTTAATGTTGTATTTATTGCAAAATTGCAACTATTTTACTAATTTTTAGTAAAAATCTTGCATATGTGCGAAATTTGTAGTAAATTTGCACGCTTTTTGTAAGTTGGAGTAATATGCATATCTTTCAACACATAGGGGAATACATGCTTCTGATGGGTCGCGTGCTGCGTTTGCCGGACAGGCAACGTATGTTCTGGCGGCAATACAGCCGTGAGTTGGAGAAGCAGGGCTTACAATCGCTGCCTATTGTGCTGTTGATTTCCGTCTTTATCGGTGCCATTCTCACGATTCAGGCCAAGACCAACACATCCAACCCCTTACTGCCGACCTATATCACGGGTCTGCTAACGCGTGACACGCTGCTGCTGGAGTTCTCAAGCACCATCTTGTGTTTGATTCTGGCAGGAAAAGTAGGCAGTAACATTGCTTCCGAAATCGGCACCATGCGCATCACCGAGCAGATTGATGCGATGGAGATAATGGGTGTGAACAGTGCCAACTATCTCATTCTGCCGAAGATATTGGCATTCATGAGCATGATGCCGTTCCTGTTCATCATCTCCACGACAGCCGGTCTGGTCGGAGGTTGGGCGGTCGGTGCGTTCACAGACATCATCACCGTACACGATTACCTGATAGGCGTGCAATATGCGTTCAATCCGTATTTTATCTGGTACGCGATTATCAAAGCGCTCATCTTCGCGTTCGTGATCACGAGTATGGCAAGTTACTACGGCTATTACGTCAAAGGCGGTGCGCTTGATGTCGGCAAAGCAAGCACGAGTGCCGTTGTGAACAGTAACATAATGATTTTGTTTTTAGACCTCATTTTATCCAAACTGCTCTTATGATTGAAGTGAAAGACATAGTGAAGTCGTTTGACGGCGAAGTGGTGCTGAATCATGTGAGCACGGAGTTGAAGGACGGAGAGGTGAACATGATCATCGGTCAGTCAGGTTCGGGTAAGACGGTGCTGATGAAGTGCCTGATCGGTCTGCACCCGCTGGACGGAGGGCAGATATTATACGACGGGCGCGATTTGGCTGAGATGCGCAACAAAGATATCCGTTTGCTGCACCGCGAAGTGGGCATGCTGTTCCAAGGCTCGGCGCTGTTTGACAGCATGACGGTCATGGAGAATGTGCTATTTCCGATGGAGATGTTTTCGCACAAGACGAAAGAAGAGATGCGTGAACGGGCGGAGTTCTGCTTGCGGCGCGTGGAGATGCCGGAGAAAGTGTGGAATCTGATGCCGGGCGAGATCTCCGGCGGTCAGCAGAAACGTGTGGCTATTGCGCTGGCTATCGTGCTTGAACCCAAATACCTGTTCTGCGACGAGCCAAACTCGGGTCTGGATCCCAAAACGAGTCTGGTGATCGACGCGCTGATACAGGACATCACACGCGAGTTCAATATCTGCACCATCGTAAACAGCCACGACATGAACTCAATCATGGAAATCGGGGACAATGTGATTTTCCTCAAAGACGGCAAGAAAGAGTGGCAGGGTTCGCGGCACGAGATCATGAACAGCGAGAACAAAGCGCTGAACGACTTTGTGTTTGCGAGTGAACTGTTCAAGAAAGTTCGAACCGCTGCAAGCAACTGACAGAATAAAGACATAATTTTATAGATAATGAAAAAGATTGTTTTGATGATAGCCGTGATGGCTATGATGAGCGTCAGAGTCTGCTATGCAGACGGTCCGGCTAAAGTACCTGCGTACCGCGGGATTATCGAACGCGTGCAACCGAACGGGGACACGCTGCGCACGTACCTGCGCGGAGACGAACACCGTCACTGGATGATGACGGAAGACGGCTGGCAAATCAAAGAAAGCAAAAAAGGCTGGCTGAAGTATGTGAAGATGAACCGCAAAGGACAAGTGGTGCTGAGTTGCCGCAAGGCACATAACGCAGACCAACGCCGCAAATGCGAACAACGGTGGTTGGAGAAGCACGGAGTGAAGAAAGAGTTGTAGATTGGAGATTGAAGATTTTATTATGAGGAAATTATTGGGCATAGTAGTACTATGTGCTGTCGCAGCGAGTGCGATAGCGGTTCCGGCGCGCCGTGGAGGTGTTGTCCGGACAGCAGCAGACGGAACAGAGAAAACGGTGTTCCTAAACGGAGATGAGTTTTTCCACTACATCACCGATGCGGATGGAAACTGGTTGGACGAAGAGACCCTTCTGCCGATGACAGAAGAGGCGGTAAGCGAGAAATTAAAATTTCAGGAAAAGGCGGAAGCCAAACGCGCCAAGGTTCGTCGGGCTAAAACGGAGACGGGATTAGACCGTCTGTTGTCTCCGCGCGGAGCGGTGATTCTGGTCAGCTACGCCGACAAAGCGTTTAGCAGTTCGCATGATGCTATGGTCGAATGGGCGATGGGAGAGAACTACACGTACAACGGAGCTACCGGTTCGATTCACCAGTATTTCTGGGATCAGAGCTGGGGTCAATACGATCTTCAGATAGATGTATACGGTCCGGTAACAGTTAGCAAAGGCTACGCTTACTACGGTAAAGACAGCGGTGGAGAAGGAAACGACCAACACGCGGATGAGTTGATCGTGGAAGCATGTAAAATCGCCCATGATTCACTCGGCGCTGATTTCAGCCAATACGATTGGGACAACGACGGTAATGTAGATTGGGTAGTTGTCATTTATGCTGGAAAAGGACAGGCTGACGGTGGTGCATCCAACACCATTTGGCCGCACCAGTATGACCTCAGTTATACCGGAATGAGCTTTAAGTTGGATGGCAAATGGGTGGATCACTATTGTTGTTTGAATGAGATCGACGGGAGTAGCGGCAAGCGCTGCGGTATCGGTACGTTCTGCCACGAGTTCAGTCATGTCATGGGTCTGCCGGATTTCTATGCCACCAACGAAGCTACCCACCATACGCTGTGCGATTGGGATGTCATGGACTACGGACCCTATCTGAACAACGGTAACACACCTCCTTCTTATTCCGCGTACGAGCGCTGGTTCATGGGTTGGTTCGAACCCACGCTGGTCAACAGCGAAGCGAGTGTTATCTTGGGTCCGCTGAACGAAGGAGCCGCTGTGTATATGACGGCGAGCGGAAATGCCATTTCAGATATTCTGTCTCCCAATCCGTCCACGTTCTACCTCTTTGAGTACCGTCAGAAAAAAGGATGGGATGCCTATTTGCCGGGCGAAGGAATGCTGATCACGAAAGTGCAGTGGAACGAATACAAGTGGTACAATAATACTGTAAATAACACATCCAGTAGCATGGGTGTGGATATCATTGAGGCCAAAAAGAATACCACCAGCGGTTATAGCACTAAAGCAAGAGCTACCGATTTATATCCGGCAGGTGCAGATTCGTTCACGAGCATCAGTGCTTACCAAGTGACCAATATTGTACTGGAGAACGAACTCATTACCTTTGACGTGAACGGCGGAGGAAACGAGATCAATCTGGGCATAGACGATGTGAACGGGGACAAGGTGCAGTGCACAAAGGTACTGCTCAACGGGCAAGTGTATATTATCCGCAACGGCGCTGTATATGACCTGAACGGTCGTATGGTGACTGCGCAGTAAGACCGCAAATCAATTGACTATTAGATAGTATGAAAATCATCAGTTACAATCTGAACGGAATCCGTTCGGCGATCAACAAAGGGCTGTTGGACTGGTTGCAGTCCGAGAGCCCAGACGTGTTCTGCATCCAGGAGAGCAAAGCACAGCCGGAACAAATCGATGTGATGGCGATGCAGGAGTTGGGATACCACAGTTATATCCACTCGGCTGAGAAGAAAGGGTACTCGGGCGTGTGTATCTTCTGCAAACGTGAGCCGGACAAGGTAGTCGTCGGTATGGGGAATCCCAAATACGACCGCGAAGGACGTGTACTGCGTGCCGATTTCGGAGACCTCACCGTAGTGGATGCGTATATCCCGAGCGGCACAACCGGAGACGTGCGTCAGGATTTCAAGATGGAGTTTCTGGAGGATTTTCTGGTGTGGGTGAATGAGTTGCGCAAAGAGCGTCCGAACCTCATCATCTGCGGCGATTACAACATCTGCCATAAGCCGATTGACATCAATCACCCCGAACGACAAATCGGTGTATCGGGCTTCCTGCCGGAAGAACGCGAGTGGATGGACCGCTGGGAAGCAAGCGGACTGGTGGATTCGTTCCGTGTGTTCGACCAGAGTGCCGAGCGATACAGTTGGTGGAGTTGGCGCGCCGGCGCCCGCGCACGCAACGTAGGCTGGCGTATTGATTACCTGTGGGTTACGGATACCATTAGGGACCGATTAGTTAATGGAAAGATTCTAACCGAAGCCGTTCATTCGGATCATTGTCCGGTTGCACTATGGATAAACTAAGAACAGAACATCTGGTAAAGAAATACGGTAAGCGAACCGTAGTGGACGATGTGTCTATCGAGCTGGAGCAAGGCGAGATAGTAGGTCTGTTGGGTCCGAACGGAGCCGGTAAGACGACCACGTTCTACATGACGACCGGTCTGGTAGCTGCCAATAACGGGCGTATCTTCCTCAACGACATGGATATCACCTCCTATCCTATGTACAAACGTGCGAAGATGGGTATCGGGTATCTGCCGCAGGAAGCGAGTGTGTTCCGCAAAATGACGGTGGAAGACAACATCCGTTCGGTGCTGGAACTGAGCGATTTCAGCAAAGAGTATCAGGCAGAGAAACTGGAGCAACTCATCAAGGAGTTCAACTTGGCGCACGTGCGCAAGAACCTCGGTGACCGGTTGAGCGGTGGCGAACGCCGTCGTACGGAGATAGCCCGCTGTTTGGCGATAGAACCCAAGTTCGTCATGCTCGACGAACCGTTTGCGGGCGTGGACCCTATTGCGGTGCAGGAGATTCAGGACGTGGTGTGGCGACTCAAAGACAAGAACATCGGTATTCTCATCACCGACCACAACGTGGACGAGACGCTGATGATCACCGACCGCGCGTACCTGCTGTTCGAAGGCAAGATCCTGTTCCACGGCACGCCGGAAGAGTTGGCTGCCAACCCTGTCGTGCGACAGAACTACTTAGGACGCGACTTTGAGCTGAAGCGGAAGACAAAGGCTGAATAAAGGCGAATGACGAAAGGCGAAAGGTTCATAGTATGTCTCCTTGCCGTGCTGATTCTGAGTGCTTGTCAGAGAGTGCCGGAAGTGGAGTTGAGCGTACGTACGTGTGCGCCCATTCCTGAGGGCGTTGCGAGTGCATGCGCGTGCGTCTTGGACGGCAAAGCCTACGTGTTCGGCGGACGGGATAAAGACGGGCATTATCTGGATTCCGTTTGGTCATACGACCCACAGACAGACCGCTGGACCAATATGGGCAGCACACCTATGCGTCCGCGCGTCAAAAGCGTGTGCGCTGTCTATGACGGAGCTATCTATACCGGTCTTGGTTTCGGAGAAGGTAATGTGTATATCGACAGTTGCTACCTGCGCGAATGGTGGAAATGGGAGCCCGGCACGAACACCTGGACGCGGCTGGCTGACTATGAGAGCAAACGCACTATCTCCACTGTTCCTTATGTGTGCGACAACCGTATCTATACCATTTACGGAACGGACGGCTGTTTCTCCCGCGACATCACCTATTACGATGTGCAGACCGACACGTGGCACACAGAGGCGGAGGACTGGCACCGCGCCAAATCGGTATTCGGCGGAGTGGGAGCAAAAGTGCAAGACCGCTGTTTTTTCGGTTTGGGTAACAACACCAGCAATCTGAACCAATGGTATGAAGTCCATCTGCCTACCGACACATGGATGCAACGAGCCTCCCTTCCCGGCAAAGGACGTGCATTGAGTGCATGCTGCGCAACGGACCAATATATTTATATTTTCGGCGGACACTATCTTGCCGGAGAGTTGACCGGAGGAGAGGTTTTCGCCGATTATCTTCGCTACGACCCGCTCAAAGACCAATGGGAACGATGCGGCGTGATGCCTTGCGGTCGTGCTGAGAACCAAATCGCTTTTACCATTAACGGTAAAGTCTATTTCGGTTTAGGCGAAGACGCAGAAGGAAAAATGATTCATTCACTATACTGCATTGAGGAATAGAAGAATTGTCATAGGGATCTTGCTACTCTGCGCCGTCTATGCCGGAGCATGGGAGTGGTGGCCGCTGCCGATGGTAGAACCGGACACCTGCCGCGACACCTTGTACTACACGGGCGAAGTGAGTGTACTATCATCCAGCGGTGCACAGGCTCCGAGTTTGCTATGGCACAACCGACAGGGCAATATAGCCCTTCAACCGCACAGCGGTAATCTGTCAGTCGGAATCATCAAACCCGCCACACGCCCGAACAGATGGTTTGACTATGACTTCGGTGTCGTGCTCTGCGGTCGTATCAGCGGCACACAGCAAAACATTGTGGCACCGGCAATAAGCGGAACGGGCTATTTCAGAGAGTTGTACGCGCACGCACGCTTGTACATCGTGGATATTACTGCGGGTATTTATCCCGTATCCTATGGTCCGGGCGACGATGAGTTGAGTACCGGAGGATTACTTTTCTCCAACAACACCCACCCCATCCCGCGCATTACCATCGGTTTGGAGCGCTGGACACCGGTACCGGGTTTGTTCGGATACGTAGAAGTGAAAGGCGGTTTGACGCACGGCTGGCTGAACGATAACGCACCGGACATCAAAGGGACCATGCTGCACCATAAGTTCATCGGCGGGCGTATAGGCGGCAAACTGCCGGTCAATATCAGTTATGAGTTCCATCACGCAGCACAATGGGGAGGATACTCTACCATTAATGGCGATTTGGGTAACGACTGGCAGTCGTTCCGACATATTTTCTCCGCGCAGAAAGGCGGAAGCACCCAAAGTGACCAACTGAATGCCCAAGGTAATCATATACTGAGCCAAACACTCTGCCTGACGGTCCAAGGCGACCGATGGCATGTGGATGTATATTGGCAGGACATACAAGAGGACGGGCGTCCCCGCTGGATAGGTACCGGTCAGAACTCCAAAGACGGTCTATGGGGTGTGTCCGTGATACAAGACCATTGGCAGTATATCCGCGGGTTAAGTATCGAGTTTTTCAATACTACAGACCAAAGCGGTCCCTGGCACGACCGAGACGGAATGGTTTTCGGAGGAAAGGACAAATACTATTTGAACGGCGCTTACCCGCAAGGCTGGACCTATTTCGGTCAAATAATGGGTTTGCCGTTCTGCTTGCCATTTAACAGTCGCGTCATAGGCGGACAAGCCGGTATCAAAGGCGACATCTACGGTTACCAATACCGTGCTGTCTGTTCACATGTACGCAACTATGGCACATATGACCAGCCCATACAAAGCGACAACACCGCTGTGCTGGTAGAGGTCAGAAAACACATTGAAAAAGCATGGGGGCTGGATTTCAGTCTTGCCATATCCGGCGATTTCGGTTCGCAGTTCGGCAACCGGTTCGGCGCCATGATGACCATTAGCAAACAAGGAATACTAAAGACTTATTGATATGAATAATTTTGTAGAAACATGCAACCGCATCTTCCATTCTGCCGTTGCGGACTACCACAAGACGGACCATGTGGACGCTCCAATGATATGCCCGTTCCGCGAAGGAAGTATTGAGTTCGATTTATACCATAAAACATGGATTGACACTGTTCAGTGGCATCTGGAGGATATTATCCGCGACCCGCAGATAGCACCATTGGAAGCGTTGGCTATCAAACGCCGCATTGACCACAGCAATCAGGAGCGCACCGACTTAGTGGAACGTATTGACAGTTATTTCTGGGAGAAGTACCACACCGTTACGCCGCAGCCAGAAGCCCGCATCAACACCGAGAGTCCGGCCTGGGCAATAGACCGCTTGAGTATATTGCATGTCAAACTATGGCATATGCAGGAACAGGTGGAGCGTACGGACGTAAGCGCCGAGCAACATGACAAATGCGCTGCGAAACTGGCGATACTCCAAGAGCAAATGGGCGATATGACCACTTCTATCCGTCAGTTGCTGGAGGACTACGAAAGCGGCAAACGCATCATGAAGGTATATCGTCAGATGAAGATGTATAATGATCCGACGCTTAATCCGGTACTGTACAAGACGAAAGGATAAAGACAAAAAGTTAACTCCTGTGATGAAACGGATCTTGATCATACGGTTTTCCGCGTTAGGGGATGTAGCGATGTTAGTGCCCGTAGTACAGGCATTGGCGGAGCAATATCCCGACATCGACATAACGGTGCTTTCGCAGACCCGTATGGCAGATTTGTTTGCCGGTATGCCGGATCATGTGCATTTTCACGGAGTAGATACCCGACAGCAGTCACTACGTGAGATAGTGTCCGGCTTGGGACGTTTTGATGCCGTAGCAGACATGCATGGTGTATGGCGCTCGCTGGTTGTACGCACAGTGATGCGGCTGCGCGGCGCAAAGGTAGAGACGATAGACAAAGGGCGTGCAGACAAAAGGCGACTGGTACACGGACTTCACAGTCCGCTTCCACATACCACCCACCGTTACACGAAGGTACTGGAGCGTCTGGGACTGCCGGTTGACCTTGCTCCGACACCGTTGCATCAGAGCGGAACAGGTATCGGTATTGCACCTTTTGCAGCACACGAAGGGAAGAAGTATCCTTTGGAACAAATGGAGCAGGCGGTAGCCCGACTAAGCCAATGCGGAGAACCGGTTTTACTATTCGGCAGCGCTGACGAAGCCAAACAGTTGGAGGCATGGGCTGACCGATATGCGGGCGTGCAGTCTGTAGCCGGACTCCATACACTGAAGGAAGAAATGGAACTGATGCGCGGTTTGAGAGTTATGGTTACCATGGACAGCGCGAACATGCATCTGGCATCGCTGGTAGGTACACGTGTCGTCTCCATATGGGGAGCCACCCATCCGTACGCAGGTTTTTTAGGGTACGGACAAGACGAGCACGACTGCGTGCAGCGTGAGATACCCTGCCGTCCCTGCTCTGTATATGGCGACAAAAAATGCCGGTACGGAGACTACCGGTGTATGAACATACCACCGGAAACGATTGTGAGAAAGGTGAATAACGAACGACAAAAATGAAACTGGTGCTGAACCCGACATATGAACCGTGGCGTGAGTGGGTGGCTAACCTGCCGGAGAACTTTGCATGTCAAGGCGAGGTCATTTACGACGCGCGCAATCAGATCCGGCTTATGACGGCACCGGACGGCACAAAGGTGTGCGTCAAACGGTTTCACAAACCGCGTTTCCTGAACCGGTTCATCTATTCCTGTTTCCGCTCACCCAAAGCCGTTCGCGCTTACACGAATGCCTTGCGGTTGCAACAGAATGGTATAGGCACTCCTACTCCGGTAGCATATCTGTTAGTACAGCACGGCGGACTGCTACAAGAGTCCTATCTGGTCACACTCCAAAGCCGCCTGACACGCAATTTCTATGAGTTCCGGCATCATCCTTTAGCCGGTCACGAACCCGTTGTAGAGGCATTTGCTCAATTCACCGCAGACCTGCACAGGAAAGGTATATTGCATAAGGACTATTCGCCGGGCAATATCCTATTCGACGTTATGGAAAACGGTCAGGTAGCGTTTGAGTTGGTGGATATCAACCGGATGTTGTTTGACCAGACGGTAAATATGGACAAGGCATGCTATAATTTCCGCAAACTATGGGGAGGCGAAGATTTCTTTGTGTTGTTGGCTTCCGCTTATGCACGCGCAAGAGGCTGGAACGAAGAAGAATGCTGCCGACGAACAATACACTATTGGCAACAATTCTGGCGTCACCGCACTTAATATGGTTGTACTGCACTACATAGCATCCCCTTTCTGGGGCGGTGGAGAGCAATATATATACGACCTCTGCACCACACTGGCTGAGACACATCAGACACGGTTCGTGTTTGTGTGCCAACCGGGAACGGACGAACAGATGCAATCGCGTTTTCGTGCGTTGGGGACTGTTTATACGCTTCAGCCGCGCACCAAGAACAGCAAATTCTCTTATTGCGAGGCGCTGCGAATGGCTTCTATCATTCGCCACGAAAAAATTGATGTGGTGCATATGCATGACAGAAAGGAGTTTTTCCTATGCGCCTATGCCAAATGGCTATGTATGCGCCCCGTGCGATTGGTAGCCACACTACATCTGGTCGTATCACAGGCGAAAAGCAAACCTTCGTGGCTATGGGTATATCGACAGATCGATGCAATGATTTTTGTATCCCGGCATGCGGCAGACCGTTTTCTGGCCTTACCGGCAGTTCGTAAGGCATGCCGCCATGTGCATGTGATACACAATAGTATCGCACTGCCGCCAGCAACCACTCTCCCCCAACCCGACCTGCGCGAGCAGTGCCATATCTCCACCGGTTTTCCCATTGTGTTGTACCACGGCCGAATATGTCCGGAGAAAGGAATTATCTCCATCCTGCAAGCCATCGCACCTGTTTTCAAACGTAATTATGCGATTGTGCTGGCGGGCAATATCGCAGAAGAAAGCCGTGAGGAATTGGAAGAACTGCTGCATCACTCCGCCCTGCAGGGATATCTGCATTATATCGGTTTCCGCACCGACTGCGATACACTCATCCGGCAGAGTACCGTAGGCTTGCTTCCTTCGCTCATACCGGAAGCCGCCTCGTTGTCGTTACTGGAACATATGGCGCTGGGTTCTGCCGTTCTCGCCTCGAACAACGGTTCGCAACCCGAGTTTGTTGCGAATCAGAAAGAAGCTATTCTTCTGCCCCCGGGTCAATGGTCCCTATGGATAGAGGCGTTGGACCATCTGATAACGAACCAAGAGGTCGCACAGCGTTTAGGTCAACAGGCAAAGAAACGGTTTATAACAGAATTCGGATATCCCGATTTTGTAGAGAAAATACATAGGGTATATGCAAACCAATAAAATAGGAATATGGGTAAAAAACAACCTGTTCAGCTTATGTTGCTGTGCCGGTTTGGTGTTATGGTGGGGTGCGTGTAAACTATTCACGCCGACAGTGCCTATTATGGTCAACGAATATGCACCTGTTTACCTGCCCGCCGTTTGCACCATCTCACTGGTGCTGATTGCTATTCCTGTTTTTCTGTTGGTATGCAGCCGCGAGTTCCGACAATGGCGCTGGACAGACCAGATCGTTCTGCTTGGTATCGCCCTAATGTTAGGCGCACTCATTCATCGCCCACGCGTGTACCTGGATGTACAAATCGTATTTTTCCTATGCACCGTCATTGCCTTTGTGTTTGACCGTCCGCTTTGTTGGCACCGTCCACCGCTGTTCTACTACGCGTTTTGGCTCTATTTCATTTGGCAGACCATCACTATTTCCTGGACCAGCAACACATCCGAGGCAATGGTCTATTTCAACCGGCTGGTGCCGTTAGTCTCCTATTCGCTTGCGTTCCTGCTCATTCGCATAGAAGAGCGCCAGTATCGCTTGTTGGTGCTGATGCTATGGCGTGTGGTATGCATCGGATGTCTGTTGACACTGGGCTCCGGTATCTATGAGGCGCTACGGATGGGAGTGGATCTGAGCACGTTCACTCATTTCGGCAAGTTCTATATTAACCAGTATACTGTATATGACCTTATTTTTGCATGGAGCGGTGCGACACATCCCACCTACAACGCGCTGTGGATAATAGGCGGGTTAGTGTGCAGTTTCTATCTAATGGATAAGAAATATATCACTTCTTTCGAAGCAGCTTTCTCCTGGCTGCTGATTTTCGCCACTATCTATGTATCCCAGAGCCGTGTAGGATTGGTTTTATGGTGTATGGTATGCGCTGTCGGCACACTGTATCTGCTTCGTCACCACCGCCGATGGTTATGGACCGCTCTGGGAGTAATGGCAACCGCTATAATAATGATCGGCATCACACAGATAGACACGATTCGTGCTTTCTCCGCCGACCCCAACCGAGATAAACTGATGAGTGTCACGTTGGATTATCTGCGCGCCGACCCGTGGAAAGGATGCGGTTTAGGAGGTATGACCTTTGATTATATCAGTTCGGTGGTGGGCTATGAGTTCAAATCATGGTGGCCTCAATACGACTACATAGGGATGTATCCGCACAACCAGTTCCTCGGCGACTGGATGCAGTCCGGTATTGTCGGGTTGGTACTGATTTGCGTGGTGATGCTCACCCTTCTCTATGAGAGCTATCGTCAGCGCAGTTTCCTTGCATTCGTCTATTGCATTGCGGTGTTTATTGTGATGCAAATAGAAATGCCGCTCCATATACTGAGCGGCAGTTCGATTATTGCGTTTATGATGTGTTTCTTCCTCTGTCACCGTGCTCCAAGCGAACGGTATAGTGACAAGTAGGAATCCATGTGTTTCTGCCACATAAAGGATGTCGCGTACGTATATGCGGCATCGAGTTGTTGATGCGTAGTCTGACGTATCGCCTGTTGGATCAGCGCCGCCGATGCTTCTGCCGGATAATCCGGTGCGAAGTAGGTCACATGGTCTTTGCCAATCTCGCTCAGGCTCGTAGCATGCGAACAGATGACCGGTTTACGGAACAGCATCGCTTCCACTATCGGCAAACCGAAACCCTCGAACAAAGACGGGAACACAAAGGCGGCACAATGACGGTACAGCCATACTTTCTGCTCCGCAGACACTATACCAAGCAAATGTACATTGCGCAAGCCGTTTTCTGCGATGCGTTGCTCTATCTCCTGTGCATAGGGTGTATTCTTGTTGCCGGCAATATACAGATGCATATCCGGCAAATAGCGCATCATATCTACCAGTACATGGAAATTTTTCTTCGGCTTGATTTCTCCGATGGAGAACAGATATGGTTGCTGTACCTCCGGCATGGCTTGGTCCGCAGACAGGTCTATTCGTTCGATGCCATTATAGATAACAGACACCTGCTTGCCCGATAATTGCATGAACCGCTCGGTCTCCTGTTTGGCAAACTCCGAAATTGCTACCACTGCATCCGCCTTGTTCACTTTGGCTTGAATCTTGCGCAGGTACTTCTCCACTCGCTTGCCCTGCTTCTCATACGCAAAATTGAAATCATGAATAGTCAGCACGTAATGGCGTGCAAAAGGCTTATATCGAGATAACTGGTGAATCGCATGCCACACATCGAACCGCTTGCATATCAGCCATGGGAAAAGGCGATAAATCTTATGCGCCACGATGTATTGTACCTTGTCGCCAAACGTCCCGACAAACGCTTTAGGCACGAGCAGATATATCTGTTCGTCCGGTTTGGGCACATAGCAGTCGCGGAAATAATAACCGTAGTTAAGCGCCACCTGCCCCAACCCGCAGTGAACATTTCGTAATATGGACAAATCGATTAGAATTCGCATAGTTCGTGATAGATTTGAATGAGACTACTTGCTACTTTTTCGTCTGTGAACCGTTCCGCTTGCGCTTGCCCTTTGGTAATCATACGATTCCGCAAGTCAGCATCCGAGAGCACGCGTACCAATTGAGCTCCTATCTGCTCCGGCTGCAGCGGATCGGCATAGAGCGCCGCGTCTCCACCCGTCTCTGCAAAGCAGCTGCCTGTGGACGTTACGACCGGTGTACCGATACACATCGCTTCCAGAACAGGTATTCCAAACCCCTCATAGAGACTCGGATAAACGAACAGTTCCGCCCCTTTATAAAACGCCGGCAGATCAGCCTGTGGCACATCGGAACATATCTGGATTTTCACTCCCGCCTTTTCAGCCAGACGGCATAACTGCTCACCATACGCACTCATTGCGCCCACCAGCACCAGAGGTACTTCTATCTTTGCCGTTACGACTGCTTCTATCAAACGGCACAGGTTCTTGCGTTCCTCCAATGCTCCCACATACAGCATGTATCGCTCCGGCAGGTTGTATTGACTGCGCACTTGCGCCACCTGCGCATCCGTCACCGGTTTCCGGTATAGATTACTGCATCCTTGATATACCACGCGGATCTTCTGCGCATCGGCATGGAAATAGTGTATAAGATCCTGCTTGGTCTGCTCCGAGATAGCAATAATAAGGTCGGCATGCGTACATGCATAGCGCACTTTGCACGCAAACAGCCAACGATAGGTCGGACTGTACAGATGCGGATAACGCATAAAAATAGTATCATGAACAGTGACTACCGTTCGTATGGACGTACGGTGGATACCGTAGGGCAGTTCGCCCGACAGACCATGATAAAGCGTTACATCGCGAAGTTGGTGCAGACAACCTCCACTGCGCCATAAGGACGGGAACAGCCGCCACAGACCGCGAGGCGAAAAGAGACGCACATGGGACGTGTCACACAACGCGGACGGTATGCCACAGAGCACATAGTCGTTTTGCGGTGCATAGGTCTGCATCAAACGAATCACATCACGGCTGTAGTTACCTAACCCGCGACGGTTAGCAAAAGCTCTCTTGGCATCATATGCTATCGTTATTCCATTCATTCTATTCATTATCAATCACGAGTCAAACCTACCTGCATCGTCAACAACAAACCGCGAGGGATACAGAGGCTGAGCGAGGTACGATTGTCCGCCAGACCGCTTCGGGTAGCTCCGTCGTAATACATACAATATTCATTGAGTTCGGTACCAAAATCCCATATGTTATAGCACACTGCCTGTACAGCAAAGGGTACACCACGGATAGCACCGCGATACTTGAGTCGCAAATCGAAATTGAAGAACGAGTCGGTGCGCTGTCCGAAATTGCCATCCGCCACGTTGATACCCCGCGTGTACATACTCCACAACACAGCTTGCGAACGGTTGGCTCCATCGGTGTCTATATACGTTGCATAATGACGGAAGGGCACGCCGTCACGGAACTTACCGCTTACGCTCAATTGCCAGTTCTCAGTGATGTTCACACCCAACTGAAATCGGGCGATATAAGCTCTATCCTGATGCAGACGTCCCAGCGAACGAACACCTTCGTCGGTCTGCTGCATATTCATATGTACCAATGTATTATTGGGATTTGCCAAACTCTCACTGAGTACTTGAATATCCTCCGTCTGCATGTTGTTACCCATTGCCGAGACACCGGACACACAATAACTCTGCCAACTGAATGACACAAACACCTTGCGCCCGTTGTAGGTGTATTGGATGAGATTGGAGGCAAACACAGGCGAGTCCCAAATACCGCTACCTGTCTTGGGTGCCGGTACTATTTCGTAGTACCGTTCCTGCGGTAACATACGATACACCGTGCAACTCTGCCCGGCAAAGACTTGCGTCTGCTCTACCGCCTCAAAACTGTTTGCCGACTCATCCGCCAGACGGACAGACCATGTGTTATAATATTTCTTAAAACTAGACAAGATACTGATTTCATGGCGTCCGATAGTAAACACAATCGGCACATCGACGGCTACGTATTGCGGTTGCCATAGTCCTTTGCCCAAACGGTGATACTGTCCACCTGTAGTGGTCAGCAGCGTGTTCGTTCCGGCATAACAGACCTGACCGCTCATATAATCATCACTCAGGAACCGAAGCTGTTCATAGGTATAAGGGATGCGGTAATTGGCAGCAATGAGGTCCATTTTGAACCATTTGACCGGTTCTATATGTATGTCCGCTTTGGCTTCCCACGAAGGAGTAACGATCGATTTGCCACGCAACAACATACCATCCAGCGTAGCGGCCACACTACCGCTCAGCCGCAGCCATGGTAATACCTCATAGTCCGCTTCAACAGACATGGTATTCTCTAACATACCCGAACAGAAATCCTCCGAATGCCATTGGTAGTCATATAGCGGCAGTGGTGAAGGCATGTTGTAACCCTGCACATACACACTATTGGTCCAGGATCCCTGCAGCGAGGTGAATGCCATAAACGAATTATAACCATCCACATGCACCTGCAACCACGGCAGTATGTGATAGCGGTAATCCAACGCCCAGTTCAGTTCATGCGTGTGTCCGTCTGCGTACCAAGGTTCGAACGCGTCTCCATCAACATCAATGATATTTCTGCTGAACTCCGGTTCACGGTGGTTGTCACGCCGAAGCGCATAGGTCAAACCGGTGGTCAGATTACCGTCACGGGCAAAATCTTTGGTGCCATATACAGAAAACGAATGGTTTATCTGCCGCGCTGTCTCGTTTCCGTTATAGCCGAACTCGCTATACGCATCGGCACGATAGCCGGCTCGTATGATATAATGCAGCGCATCAAAAGCGGTATTGGGTGCTACCGGCAACTGCCCGTCCAACTGCACATGATAATAATCCGCATCATACGCACCGCTAATACCGTCATACGTATAGAGCAACTGACGACGCATGCCATAAGCGGCATACACATGCTGGGTATAATAGCGTCCCTTGACCGGAATGCCATACACCACATCCGCATTGCCGGCACCCACTATATGCTTGCGGTATTGTAGGGGCATGTCATTTGCCAGACGTTTAATGGCGGAGTTCCCTTCCTGCAGCTCTTGTAGCCATTTGGCGGAGATACTATACCCGCCTACGTTGCCCCCCTGCCCGGACAGACGCACATGCCACGGACGCACGCTATCCGTCGTCCAATACACCGCACCGCGGTTATAATCAATCGCCATCGAGTGAGCAAACATATCCGGTCGGTAGAGTGCATCGCCGGACTCAATGCGACTGTCCACACGGAAATGATTCAGATAATATCTGTTCCACCTGTACGAATTGCCGTTGATTGAGAACATAAGCGGTTCCGATGTCGTCCACTCGCCTGTCGTTTCCGTCAGATATACCGAGACGGCGCAGTTATTATCCAGAAAATGCTGTAACTCCCCCCATTGGTACCATTCACGGAACCACTCACTGCTCACGGTGTCCCTGCCAAAATCCGCTGCCGCGATGAGCGGAAGCGTCAGTGCAACACATCCTATGAGCGTAAAGAGGCGTTTCACGAGCGATTGTTCGGTTTGAGGATTGTTATGTTATACACCAGCCCAACGCGAAGTTGATGAAACGGGTAGTCCTTTATTCCCCACTGATACTGCACATACGGTTCAAAACCTTTAACCTGCCCTGCAGCACGCACCTTGAGCGACATTGGTGCATCGCCGTAACGTTCCCAACCGACATATCCGCTCCATGTAGTCTGCAGCGAAAAATACTCATGTCTCAATTGCGCTTGCAAACCGTACATCACCGCATCGTTCTGTCGTGCCTCTGCTGTCTGCCAGCAAAGGAAACCTACCGAACCGGAAAAACGCAATTCCACCGCCTTGAGGGGAACAGACTGCCCCATACTGAGATCGAAGAAATAACCCGGATCGTCAAAATGACGCTTGCGCGCAAGCTGCTCGCCGCTGGCGGTTTTGACTCCTAACCGGATGGTCATCTGAGGGATGTATTTCGCATTCTCTCCTTTGAACCACGCATTGTGCAGCACCTGCACGTCGGTGGACAGATACACATCTCCTGCTCCACTACCCGTTCCGTCACTCTGGCTGTACCACTCATACACCGGCATCCAGACGCTGAGGTTCACCCAACGCGTGAACAGAGGCACTTGCACACGCGCGAACAAATCTGCCGTACGGGAACCGTCATAGCCGAAATAGCCGTCTGCCGCCAGTTCTACACGTAGTTGCTCATACGTGCGCCCATCCGACAAGTCAATTATCGGCAAGGCATTAGGGCCAAAGAAGGCGGGTGCCACACCGGTTGGAGTGAACGCACGCAGCATCGTGCTGCATATCAGCAGCATAACCGCCAAGCCATATTTATACACGGAACGTGAACACATAATTCATACCAAAATTCCAAAGGGTGACTATTCCGATAGCAATCAGTTTGCTCCAATAGAAGTTCCAATGTAGTTTGTCATGCAACAGGAAGATGATGAGGTTGTTGAGTCCGAGTCCGATCAACGCGATGACAAAGAACGAGATATACTCCCGCGCAACCTCGGTGCTCTCGCTTTCAAATGTCCAAAGCCGATTCCAAAGATAGTTGTTTGTCGCTGCCAGCACGAATCCGAGCGAGTTACTCAAGTACTTGTTCCAGCGCAGTTTCTCTTTGCACAGCCATGTGACACCGAAATCCACGAGCATCCCGCTCACTCCGACAATGCCAAAGCGAACAAAACGGATTAATATGGTCCACCATGTACTATTCACGCAAATCCTCCTCGTTCAGTTGCGGGGTGATATATGCTTTCCCATGTCGGTGCACAAACGCCGGTTTTCCGATTAGCGCTTGCTCCCAATGCCATAAATCATACTGTGTATAGCGATCCGTAGCTGTGCGCACCACGACAGCATCGTCATCATAGAAGAAACGGTATAACGACGGGGCCTGGAACGAGCCGTCGAACACAACCGGCAGCCCTTGAGCAGCCGAGTGAATCGTTTCGTAGTACGGTTGTTTGTTCGCCAAGCCTGTTTGTGCCGGCAGTACATTACACATCAGCACCACCCGTGCCACAATGAGTAATCCTACGCAAATACCCAGACTGATCCGCAGCCAGCGACGCCATAGCGTCTCTTCTTCTGTCAACAGTATAATCGCCGGAATACTCGATGCTATGGTCCAATGCGGTTCCACATGCCCTCGGACTGTCATGAGCAGGAAAAACAGCTGCATACCGATGACGGTCATACTCAACGAATGTTTGAATGCGTCGCTGCTTCGCCCCTGACGAACAGCCACCCACAACATCAGTGCCCACACAATAGGATTGAAGACCGCCCATTGGTTAGGAACGAACTCCAATGTGTAGAGTGGTTGATACCCCGTAGCACGGGACACCAGATGATACGTGAAAGAGGGGAAACCGTTGCTATACTGCCACCACAGATGCGGCAGCATCAACAGGGCTGCTATCCCGACCGCCGCCCATGCCTTGCCGTCTCGCAGCAGACGCATATTGCCCAACAGCGTAAAAATAATAACCAGCACCGCGATGTACTTGCTATACAGCATCCCTGCCATACTCAACCCCAACAAAACGGTCATCGTCCAACTACCTTCGTCCAAGTAACGCCTGTAAGCATAGTAGAACAGCGCTGCGAAGAACAGCAACGGAGCGTCCGGTGTTGTCATGAACCCATAGACACAGAACATCGGCATCGATGCCGCCACCAATATAAATTTGAGATTTAAGATTTGAGATTTGAAATTATCCCCAATCGTTTTCCATATAACATACACCGTTGCCATATGCATCAAAACGGTGACAAGCCTGACACTCAGATTTTTGAGTATCAGACTTGTTCCATGTACCACAGACGCACTCAGTGCTGTCATCAGTCCTACCATCGGCGGGTGGTCAAAGTATCCCCAATCAAGGAACTGACCGTACAAGCGATAATAGGCTTCATCCGCATGTATCTCGCAAAACATCGCGCACAACAAATCCAGCATTCCCCATATGAGGAGCCATATCCATATGCGCTTGTTGTTCTGCACCATTATTGATTTGTGTTAGCAACCGAACAGGTTCTGAAAGAAACTCTTCTTATTCGCGGCACCCGGCGCTATGTTCGGACTGTTCTGCAACTGCTCAATCAGTTTGCGCTCGTCCTTGCTCAGTTTCTCCGGGATATACACGCCCACGTTGATGAGCAGATCCCCTTCGCCATAGCGGCGTCCATATTGGTCGATACGCGGCAGACCTTTGCCCCGCATACGCAGCACCTTGCCCGGTTGCGTACCCGGCGTGATGGTTATCTTCACATCGCCGGATAGGGTTGGAATCTGCACTTGTCCGCCGAGAACGGCTGTCGGCATGTCCAGCAGCAGGTTATAAATAAGATCGCTGCCCTGACGCACGAAATCTTTGTGTTCTTCCTCTTCTATCATCACCAGCAGGTCACCCGGCACACCGCCACGCGGAGCCGCATTACCCTTGCCCGGAACAGTCAGTTGCATTCCGCCCGATACGCCGGCAGGGATCGTAACGGTGATCACATCCTCTTCGCGCACGACGCCTTGACCGCCACATTTGGGACACTTGTTTTTGATGACACGTCCTTCGCCGTTACAGGTGCTGCACTCGGTCTGCACTTGCATCATACCGAATATACCGCGCTGCTGGCGCGTCACGCGACCCGTACCGTGACAAGTCGGACAGGTCTCGGTCGTACCATCGGCGCTTCCCATACCGTGACAGTCCTTGCACTCGATTAAACGGCGCACTTTGAGTTTCTTCTCGCAGCCCGTCGCTATCTCTTCGAGTGTCAGACTGACACGTCCGCGCAGGTCACTGCCACGAGGTACACGCGGTCCGCGACTGCGACTGCCCCCCATGAACATGTTGCCTATGTCGCCCAGGTCAAAACCGGCGCCTTCGAAGATGTCGCCGAAATGCGTGAAGATATCTTCCATTGACATACCGCCTCCGCTGAATCCACCGGCACCCTGCATACCTGCCATACCGAACTGGTCGTAACGCTGACGTTTCTGCGGGTCAGACAACACCTCATACGCCTCGGCTGCCTCTTTGAATTTCTCCTCGGCTTCCTTGTCGCCCGGGTTCTTGTCAGGGTGGTACTGTATCGCTTTCTTGCGGTACGCTTTTTTTATCTCCTCTGCGCTCGCGGTCTTCTCCACCCCAAGCACTTCATAATAATCACGTTTCTCTGCCATAGTTGTGTAATGTTTATGGTTTAATGTTTATTCTCCTACTACAACTTTGGCGAAGCGTATGACCTTATCGCCGAGTTTATAGCCTTTTTGGGTACAGTCAATCACTTTGCCTTTGTTCTCTTCTCCGGCGGCGAAGGTGGTCACAGCTTCGTGCTCGTCGGTATTGAAGTCCGCACCTTCGGTCTCGATGGCATGTACGTCCTGTTTGTCGAGGAACGCAATGAACTTCTGCTGAATCAGCCGAATACCTTCGCGTACGGACTCAATATCGTCAGTTTTAGCCATCGCTTCGGAAGCACGCTCAAAATCGTCCACCAGCGGCAGCATCTCCTTGAAGATACGCTCGCCCGCAGTAGCCATGAGGTCCAGTTTCTCCTTGTTCGTACGGCGACGGTAGTTGTCAAACTCCGCCATCATACGCAGGTTCTTGTCCTCCAACTCCGCGATGCGCTCCTTCAGTGCCTCGGTCTCATCTACAGGCCCTTCCGTTTCCGGAGTTTCTTCGTTCTCATCATTACGAACCGCAGGTTCCTCATTGAGCACTTCCTCTGCACTCATTTCTTCATTTTCTATCTCAATCTCTTTCTTACTCATAATTACATAGTTTTACACTTTAACCTCGTCAAATAGTATGCCAAAGGCATGATTACTGCCATTTTGGCAGATTAGAATATACTCTGCTGTCCATCCGCAGAAAGGGGAGTCTTGCCCAGATGCTGATATGCCAGCAGGGTCGCTTCGCGACCGCGAGGGGTACGTTTGATGAATCCCTCTTTGATGAGGTACGGTTCATACACATCCTCTATCGTACCGGCATCCTCGCCCATCGCGGTAGCAATCGTGTTCAGACCCACCGGTCCGCCGCGGAACTTGTCAATGATAGTCAGCAGCAGCTTGTTGTCTATCTGGTCGAGACCGAAAGTGTCTATGTTGAGTGCCTCCAGCGCATACTTGGCGATTTCCAAATCGATAGTGCCATCCCCTTTCACTTGCGCGAAGTCACGCACACGGCGCAGCAGCGCATTGGCGATACGGGGCGTACCACGACTGCGACGGGCTATTTCGCCGGCCGCTTTTTCGTTGATCTCCACACCTAAGAGGCGCGCCGAACGCTTCACGATGCCGGCTAAAATATCTGCATCGTAGTACTCCAGGTGGCAGTTGATGCCAAAACGGGCACGGAGCGGGCTGGTCAGCAGCCCCGAACGGGTGGTTGCACCAATGAGGGTAAAATGGTTCAGGTCAATCTGTATCGTGCGGGCAGACGGACCTTTATCAATCATGATATCAATCCGATAGTCCTCCATCGCCGAATAGAGGTACTCCTCCACGATTGGACTCAAACGGTGTATCTCGTCGATGAACAGCACGTCGTTCGGCTCCAGGGAAGTGAGCAGACCTGCCAAGTCACCGGGTTTGTCCAACACCGGACCGCTGGTCACTTTGAATCCTACGCCTAACTCATTGGCGATGATGTTACTCAGCGTTGTCTTTCCGAGTCCCGGAGGACCGAACAGCAACACATGGTCCAGGCTCTCGTGGCGCATCTTAGCGGCTTCCACGAAGATCTTGAGGTTGGAGGTCACCTTGCTCTGTCCCGCAAAGTCCGCAAAGCACAAAGGACGCAAGGCATTGTCCTGCTCCTTCTCACTCATCTGCTGTCTTATATCAAATTCTGCCATAATTTGTCGTTTGTAAATAGTCCATTATTTGGTTGCCTCCCGGAACAGTGTTTCCAGATCGGCTATCTTGTCAATAGGTTGGTCCGTTTTGATGACACCGTGGTCAAGGATGACGACACGGTCGCACATTTCACGCACTTCCTGCATGATATGGGTGGACAAGATAACGGTCCGCTCTTTGCCCAAATCGCGTATCAGCGCACGTATCTCAACGAGTTGGTTCGGGTCGAGACCGGTAGTCGGTTCATCGAGGATCAGCAGTTGCGGGTCGCCCAACAAGGCTTGTGCCAAGCCGACACGCTGACGATAACCTTTGCTCAGTTCACGAATATGCTTATGCCGCTCAGGTATGAGCCCCACTCGCTCGATGAGTGTCTGAACACTTACAGCTGAATGCTGAATGCCTGTCATCTGTGCCATAAAGCGCAGATACTCCACCACGTACATCTCTTCGTACAGCGGATTGTTCTCCGGCAGATACCCTATCCGCTCGGGCACACTCACCGAACCCTTGTCCGCGGACCACAGCCCGATAAGGATCTTCATCAGTGTCGATTTGCCGGCTCCGTTAGGACCCAACAAACCCAACACCTGCCCTTCCGGTATATCCAGCGTCACGTCACGCAACACCTGCTGCTTACCGAAAGCTTTGCTGATATGATCAATGTGTATCATTGCGTTCTATATACAGGTTCTTACTTCTTCTTGTCCGGTTTCTGCTCAATGGCATTACCCCGAACGATCTGTCCCTCCGTCAGTCCGGAGGTAATCTCAATATAGATACCGTCCGACATACCGGTCTCCACCAGCACCTTGTTCACCTCTTTGCCCGTCGAGTCAGCAGCCAGCAGCACATAGGTGCTATCCGGTGTGATATGCACTGCCGCTTCGTCCAGCGTCAGCACTTGCGTGCGGCTGTCAAGAATGATCTGCGCATTGGCGCTGTAGCCGGAGCGAATGAAGACCGAGTCCGGTATCCGGGCAGCACCTTTGATTTCGAACTTCATCGTTCCGTTGGATTCGGTACCCTTGGGCGATATATACTCCAGCACAGCATCAAATCGCTGGTCATTGAGTGCACCGATAATGAGTTCCATTCGCATTCCTTCATGCAGTTTGCCCACTTCGGTCTCGTCTATCTGTCCAACAAAGAGCATATCGCTCATATCGGCTACCGAGGCGATGGTCGTACCATCGTTGAGGGTATTGGCTTTGATGACCGAGTTACCCACTTTGACCGGCACGTCCAGAATCGTTCCGGCTACCGTAGAGCGAACGATGGTGTTTCCCTTGTCACCGGATGAAGCCACACCTTCTTTGACAATGGACAGGTTGTCCTTGGCAGACTGCAGTTCTTCCTGCGCCTTCACTAGATTGAGGAACGAGTTGTCGTAGTCTTCCTGCGAAATGACATTGGAGGCAAAGAGCACCGAGTCACGCCGAAAGACCTGCTGCAGGTTCTTGAGGCTATGTTCCGCCACTCGCAGACGCGACTCCGCAGTCGTGACAGCTTCCATCTCCGGCACTACTTTGATGCGGGCGATCGGTTCACCCACCTGCACCGTCTGACCGGGCTCTTTGTACAGTTCGGCGATGATACCGCTGATCTGTGCCTTGATAGCTACTTCATCGCGCGGTTCTACCTTACCGGTAACGATGGTCTGTTTCTCCAGATTGCGTTTCTCAACCCGCAAACTCTCGTACTGAACGGGAGCAGGTTGTTGCCGCTTCCAAAGGAAGAAGAACGTTCCCAGGACACCTACGACCAACAGGCCGACAAAAATCCATTTGAATGCTTTTTTCATATTGTTGTATTTTTATTCTTCGTTCAATGCTTCTATCGGTTTTATTTTCAAGGCACGGAGAGCCGGCATCAAACCTGCCAGCGCGCCTACCAGGATGATGACCACCAGACTGATGATGGCGATATTGAGTGACACTTGTATGTTACCAACTTCGATCTCCATCTGCGCCAGAACACGCTCTGCGATATCAAGCACAATGACTCCGGTCATGATACCCATCACACCCGCCATAGCGGTCAGTGTGACGCTCTCTGCCAATATCTGACGTGCGATGAGCCAAGGCGAGGCACCGATTGCACGGCGGACACCTATCTCTTTGGTGCGTTCGCGCACAGTGACAAGCATGATGTTACTTACCCCCACCGCGCCGGAGATGAGCGTACCTAGTCCGATCAGCCATATGAGTGCATAGATACCCATCGTAATGATATTAAGCACCTTAAAGATGGACGACATATCGAAGTATCCGACTGCTTTCTTGTCATCCGGCGCTATCTGATGCCTCTGTTTGAGGACCGTTGCCACCTGCTCAAGGGTCTGTTCCGCCGGCACATCGTGTCGGGAAACGATATGCATATAATGAATCTCATCTCCTTTCTGCAACATACGCTGCAGGGTAGTCAAGGGCATATGTACCTGTTCGTTCGCCGAACTGGTTGCATCGGACGTGGCTTCTTTGAGCACACCGACCACCTGCACATACATCGAACCGCACAGGATATATTGTCCGATGGGATTTTCATCATTCGGAAAAATCACTTTGCGCACCTGCGAACCGATCACGCACACCTTGCGATTCTCCATTAGATCCATCTCACTGATGTCTCTTCCGAGTTCCACTTTGATATTCTCCGCCAGACGCAAGTCCGGTGTTATGCCCTCCACCGAATAATCGTGATGCAGCGCACCATGAGAAACGGTCATCGTACCTCCGGTAATGCAAGGAGCGATTGCCTCGACACTATTCACTTTCTCCCGAATAGCCTCTATATCCTCATTTCGGATATCCCAAGACCTGCCTATTTGAAAACCGGCATAGGGCATGGATGTGGGCTGTGACCACATGATACCTGCATTAGAGCTGATTCCATCCGTCTCTTTCATAAACATATGTGTGAGGACATTTCCTCCACCCAACAGTACAATCAACATCAGCATGCCCCAGAACACGCCGAACGCTGTTAGGAAAGAACGGGAACGGTTCTTGCTAATCGTTTGCCATATTTCCAAAAAGAAATCCACTATTTCTCGTAATTCAATGCTTCAATCGGTTTAATACGCATGGATCGGATAGCGGGGGTCAATCCCGCCAAACTGCCTGCCACGACCAAGGTGACAAAGGCGATGATGATCATGGACACATCCACGGAGGGGTTCTTAAAGAACATGCTTTCGGGCACAAGAGCGTCAATCAACGCCACCACCAATGCCCCCATGTACACGCCTATGAATCCGAAAAGGAGTGTGATGATCATACTCTCTCCCAAGACCATGAGCAAGATGGTACGCGGTGGGGCACCTATCGCTTTACGGATACCGAACTCCTTGGTTCGTTCGCGCACCGACACAAGCATGATATTGCTTACGCCCACGACACCGGACACAAGCATCAGCCAACCTATGATCAGGATAAACAGCTGGATACCATGGATGATTTTAGACATCCATGCGTTTCCTTTCTTGTCATTTGACACATATAGTGCGTTCTCATCTTCCTCGTCAAAAAGCATGGACGGGGACAACAAGTGGCGCAGGCTCTTCTCCAAATCATCCGGTGTATGATTGCTATAATACTCCTCCTTGACCGAGAATACGACTTGGTCGTATAGGTGATCAGGTGAGAAAAGGGCATCATAGGTGCTAAGCGGGATAAAGACCCGACCGGAACGGGCGAACGGTCCGCTGTTCTTTTCGCTCACACCGACCACCAAACAGTTAATACCTTTGATTTGGATGGTTTTTCCGACTAAGTCTTTGCCGCCCAACTCGTTCAAGATTGCCTCGTCCACCACGCACACCTTGCGTTTCTGCGCCAGGTCTATCTCGTTAATGAATCGTCCTTTGAGAATGGTCACCCCGAAAGCACGACCGTAATTCGCCTCCACACCGTTTATGTAACCGATAGTATAGCCTTCCTCACTCACGTTTCCCATCGAGCCAGAGATAGCGGAGAAGTTTTCTACAAACGGTAAAGAACGAAGGGTGAGCAAATCACGCTCGGAGAAATGGATGTCCCGGTCCGCCCGCAAGCCCTTATACGGTTTGGTCGCCCATCCGGCATAAATATCCACCTTGTTCTTCATCTCACCCTCTACTTCGGAGCGCATCGCGTGCTCCAGCCCGCTGCTGGCACCGAGGAGCACAATCAGCATGAAGATACCCCATGCGACAGCAAATCCCGTCATAGCCGTGCGAAAACGGTTACGACTGAGCGATGACCATATTTCCGAGAGGATGTTCAAAGGATCTATGATTTATGGTTTCAAATTTCAAATTTAGACAATAAGTCCGTCTTTGATATGAATAATACGCTGGGTGGCATCGGCAACGCTCTGCTCGTGCGTGACGATGATGGTGGTGATGCCGTCTGCGTTCAGTTGTTTGAAGATATCCATGACCTCGAGCGTTGTCTTGGAATCCAATGCGCCGGTCGGCTCATCGGCCAGCAGAATCTTCGGCTGTGAGACGATGGCACGCGCCAGTGCCACACGCTGTTTCTGTCCGCCGGACATCTCGCTGGGCAAATGGTCCGCCCATGCGCCGAGGCCCATGCGCTCCAACTGTTCCATGGCACGTATGTTACGCTCCTTTCGCCCTACTCCTTTGTAGTACAGCGGCAGCGCTACATTCTCCAACGCGGTCTTGTAATTGAGCAGATTGAACGACTGGAAAACAAAACCGATCAGTTCATTACGCAGTTTGGCGGCTTGCGTCTCGCTCAAGTTACGAATCAGCCTGTCTGCCAAGTAATACTCGCCTTGGTCGTAGTTATCCAGGATACCGAGGATATTAAGCAGCGTACTCTTGCCGCTACCGGAGGCACCCATGATACTGACCAGTTCGCCGTCCGCGATCTCCAGATCGATGCCTTTGAGGACGTGCAACTCGTTCGGCTTCCCGATGTTGTATGATTTATGTATATTGTGCAACGTGATCATAAGCCCATGTAGTATTCAAGTATGCGCACTTTAAACAGATAGTTATACCGTGCTTGCAGTTGCTCCGACACGGCTTGCAAGTGGTTTTGCTTGGCTTGGCTGTACTCATACATCGTGCCCCGCCCTGCATCGTATTTTTCCGAGGCATAACGCGCTGCTTCTGCGGTAGAACGCTCTGCTTGCTGCGCCGCCATCTTTTCAGATTGTGCCGCCAATGCATTATAGTACGCCTGGTCTATCTCCTTGCGGATTGATTTCTTCTGCTGCTCCAGTTTCAGGCGGGCATTCTCAATCGCCACCAACTGCCGTTTCACCTGCGTGGGTGTCTGCATGCGATTATAAATAGGTATAGACAGCGAGACGGACACACTAGTCATAAGGTTATCTGCCAACTGTCTGCCGAAAGCAGTATTGTCCGCACCTATCTGATGGAAATAACCGGTGGACACGCCGGCTTGCGCACTCAGTTGTGGCGAGTACGCCGCTTTCTGCCCTTTCAGAGCCGTCTGCTCGGCCTGTAGCGAGTACTCCGCTTCCCGTATCTCCGGACGGTGCGTCAATGCCGTTTGCCACACTTGGTCGCGCTCCGGCAAAAGAGGCCCCTCCAGTTCCTCCTCCGAAGGAACGATGATATCGAAATCCTCTTCATACGGTATATCCATAGCTTGCGTAAGATTCAACAGTGCAATACGCAGGTCGTTTTTCTTCTGCAGCAGTTGGTATTGTTCCTTGCTATACTGCGACTGAATCTCATATAACTCTCCCTCCGGCAAGCGATGTGCTTGCACCTTAGCACGGATACGTTCTATCTGTTGTTCTGTTTCGTTGAGCTGCGCCTGTGCCACTACCACCAGTTCTTTCTTTAGCAGCACATCGAGGTACATTGAGGTGATATTCAATGCCAAGTTACGCCGTACGGCTTCCATATTCGCCTCACTGGCGAGCACGGAGGCTTTTGCCTCTTCGATATTGAATTTCATTGCTAATCCGTCAAACAGGACAATACTGGCATTCACACCCATATTCGTGTTCGCGATGTTCTGCGCACGAATAATATTATCCACACCGGTACTGCGCCCGAAGCTCAATGACTCATTCAAAAAGCCGCTGATGTTAGGGGTAAGGTTATACCACGCCTGACGATACAACAGTTGCTTCTGCTGATTGTTCAACTGCTCCATTCGCAAGTCGATACTATTGGCATACGCTGTATCTATACATTGAGACAATGTATATACCTTCGCCCATCCGGCTACGGGCATAAAAAGAATCAAAAAACAGAGTATTTTTTTCATAACGGCTGCAAATTTACTACAAATTTTTGAAATATGCAAGGTTTTTAGCAAAAAAGTAGTCTAAGCTTGCTTAAGCGTGCTTTTATTTGCTGAAAACCTTGTTGTTTGCACGAAAGTGCGAACGTAAATTCAGCGGGAACCCACTAAAGTGGGAGGGCCGAAGGTACTATATTTTTACAGCTCTGTCGTATCCAAAAGGATCGTCACCGGGCCGTCGTTGATAAAATCGACCTTCATGTCCGCTCCGAAACGTCCGGTCTCAACGCGCAGTCCGTACTGTGTACGGAGCACCTCATTCAGATAATCGTACAGCGGTTCGGCTGTCTCGGGACGCGCGGCTTTGATGAAAGACGGTCGGTTACCTTTCTTGCAGTCGGCATAGAGCGTAAACTGCGAAATGGAGAGAATTGCTCCGTCCACCTCTTTGAGCGCAAGGTTCATCTTGCCCTCCGCGTCTTCAAACACGCGCATCTGCGCAATCTTCTTGGCTAACACGTCCGCGTCCGCACGCGTATCGCCATCCGTCACTCCGACCAAAATCATGAACCCTCGACCGACAGCACCTACCACCGCTCCGTCAATGCGCACCTCTGCGCGCGAACAACGCTGTAATACTACTCGCATAACTAACTCATTTGGGATGCAAAGGTACAAAAAAAAGAGGAATTAGGAAAGAAGACCGTGCCAAACTGCGCTTTTTTGCTGCTCAAATGGCATAAAATGCACTTTTTTGAAAAAAAGTTGTAAAAAAATTTGGTCATGTCAAAAAAAAGCAGTACCTTTGCACCCGCTTTTGAAAAACAGAGCAACTATCCGGTGCGGTAGTTCAGTTGGTTAGAATACCGGCCTGTCACGCCGTAGGTCGCGAGTTCGAGTCTCGTCCGCACCGCAAAAAGGAGTCACAAACGTGGCTCCTTTTTTGTGCGACGGACTTGAATCTCGCGAGTTCTTATCTCTCTACGTTAGAACGATTATTGCACGTGCAATTTTCGAGTCTAGTCCGCACCGCAAAAACGAATCCTAAAGGGGTTCGTTTTTTGTTTATCTTCGCAAGGTCTTTAGCAAAGCCTTTTGTTCGTCCGCGATACGGAAACTCTCAACGGCTTTCTGGATGGTTTTGTTGTGTGTTTCTTTCTCCATACGCTGTTGCTGTATATAGGGAAGCGTGGCATCCCATTGTTTGGCAAGAGCCGTGGCAAAGAACCACGCCTGCATCATTCGGATGTAATACTCGTCGCTCTTGATGGAGGCTACCCATTCCAAGTACTCCGGTCGGAAAGCCTCATCCAAGAAGTAGCGCATCAGCGCCCCTATGCCGAAGCGTTTCGTATACGAATGCGTGCTCCTCATCCACTTGCGGATGTGCGGTAATAGTTCTTGCGTATGTTTCTTAAAACATTTTGGCGATAACTGATCGCACGTCGCCCAATTATCCACGTACGGCAGGAAACGCTCCAGTTCTGCGATACAGGTGTTGAAATCTTTCTCTTCCGACAGAATAAACGCGTGAAGTTGGTTCTCATCAAAATAGCAATGTGGCAAACTGTGCAAGAACTCTTGCGCAGCAGGAGTCTTGCAGATTTGCTTCGCCATTTTGCGCAAGTCCGATGTCCGCACGCCAATTACCGTCTCGCGTGAGACTGTCGGAAGCAACTTGCTTTGGAAATCAGCATAAGGCTTGTCTTGTAA
>JAFPGA010000184.1 GCA_017423085.1 Paludibacteraceae bacterium
ATCTCGTCGAATGTGAACAAGCCGTATTCGTTTGACGTCAGTGCGGAAGTAATGGCGATGGGCGGGGTGAGTTGGTCGTTCTACGGCAAAAAGACCAGTTACCGCCTTCATTATCTGGTGCGTACTAACCTGATCGGTTTTGATTATCTGCCGGAGTACTGGCAGTCCTACTATGAGGTGACAGAAGGTGTGCCGGGCATGGCGCGCTGCTCGGGGCACTGGAACCATCACACCCTGCGGCACGAACTGGCACTCGACCTGCAGTTCCCCCACTCCACCTGGCGTGTGGGAGCCGAACATGAATATGTGAACTACGGAACAAAAGACCTGCATTTTATTCGCAATGAGGTCAGTATTGTCGTAGGCTGTATATGGAACTATCGCATCAAAGCCAACACCCGCTTATGAAGCCGCTGAGATACCTGATACTATGCGCTGCGTGCGTGCTGATGATGACGGCATGCCACACGAACGAAGAGATGAACTACTCCACTGATCCTGTGGAGAATATAGAGGCATTGTGGCAGATCATCGACACCAAATACTGCTATGTAGAAGAGAAGAACGTAGATTGGAACGAGGTGCACGACATATATATTGCAAAGGCGAAACAGCTGCCCAAGAACGATGTGGTGGCACTGTTTGACCTGTGCGCAGAGATGCTCAATCTGCTGGAAGACGGGCATGTCAATCTGTATTCGGCTTTCGACAAGTCGTACAGCACCGCTTGGTACGACACCTACCCTGCCAATTTCTATTCATCGCTGCAATCGTTGTATCTGCGCGACTACCGGATTGCCGGCAGCCTGTACTATTGTACAGTGGATAACGGCAATATAGGCTATGTGTACTACTCCAGTTTCTCCAATAGTGTATCGGCAGGAAATATCAGTTGGGTGCTGAAGGCATTCAAGGACTGCAAAGGCCTGATTATCGACGTGCGCAACAACGGTGGAGGCAATCTGACCAATTCGTACCTGCTGTCCTCTCCGTTCTTCACGGAGAACAAAGTGGTTGGCTATTGGCAGCACAAGACCGGTCCGGGACATCATGATTTCTCTCCGATGGAGGAGTTGACAAGCGATGCATCGCTGTGCGGAGCTAAATGGTCCCGTCCGGTGGTGGTGCTGACCAACCGCAGATGCTACTCCGCGACGAATAGTTTCATTAACATCATGCGTTATGCGGACCATGCGACGATTGTAGGCGGCACCAGCGGTGGAGGTGGGGGCATGCCGATGAGTTATGAGTTACCCTGCGGCTGGCTGGTCCGTTTCTCCAGCGTACGTATGTACGACGCGGACAAGAACGATATCGAACAAGGCATCGAGCCGGACGTGGAAGTGAACATCACCAGCACCGACAAGGACGATATCATCGAGAAAGCGATTGAACTGATTAACAATAATTTATATGATTGAAGTAACAGACATACACAAATCGTTCGGCGAATTAGAGGTGCTGAAAGGCGTGAACCTGAAGGTGGAGAAAGGTGAGATCGTAGCTATTGTCGGCAAGTCCGGCGCGGGCAAGACCACCCTACTCCAGATCATCGGCACGCTGGACCGTCCGACGAAGGGTTCGGTCAAGATGGATAACACAGATGTGTTTGCCCTCAATGACACCCAATTGGCGGCGTTCCGGAACAAACATATCGGTTTTATTTTTCAGTTCCACCAGTTACTGCCTGAGTTCACAGCCTTGGAGAACGTGTGCATTCCGGCGATGATTGCGCGGCAACCCGAAGCGGAGTACAAACCGCGTGCCGAGAAACTGCTGCGCGAGTTAGGGCTGGCGGAGCGTATGCACCACAAACCCAGTGCCTTATCGGGCGGAGAGAAACAGCGTGTGGCTGCCGCACGGGCGCTGATGATGGCACCGGATATTATTCTGGCAGACGAACCTACCGGCAGTCTCGACACCCAGAACAAGAAGGAACTGAGCGAGTTGCTGCTGCATTTGCGTCAACAATATGGACAGACCATATTGCTCGTGACACACGATAAGGAACTGGCAGCGATGTGCGACCGAACGATAGAGATTATAGACGGAGTTATTAAATGATGAAAAGACTGATTATTATCCTGTTATGCATCGTGACACTCACTGCGTGTCATAGGGGCAGAACATATTTCCCGAAGGACTTAGAGCCGCAGCAGATCGAGTTGGTGCGGTTTGACAATGCGCTGCTGAATGTACGGTGCGACGACACACTGAGTACCCAAGTGGATATCCGTGTGCTGTATGACGAGTACCCGATTTTTATGCCGCTGTGGGTGGAGGATATATTGGGTATTCCGTCCGCAGACACGGCGTATCTGGCACAGGCGCTACCGCAGTTCTTGAACGACACGCTCTACGGGTTCAAACAGACCAACGCACGGGAGAAAAAGCTGTTTGAAGACGTATCGGACCTGCAGTCGTCTCTCAATCAGGCGTTTGCACGCATCCAATACCTGTATCCGGACACAGAAATACCGAGTTTTTATCTGTTCATTTCCGGTTTCAACGCACCTATCTATTTCGGTGACGAGCTCATCGGCATCGGTGCAGACATGTACCTTGGCAGCGACTATGAGTACTACAACCGCGTGGTGTATGAGTACCAGAAACAGACCATGCGCAAGGAGTGTATTCCGGTTGATGTGGTCAGCGCGTACCTGTTCCGCACCATACCCTACACCAGCTCCAAGAGCCGACTGTTAGACCAGATGATCTACCGCGGCAAGATCATGTACCTCACGGCACAGATCTTTGACAAGACACCGGCTTATGAGGTGATGGGGTGGACCAAGGAGCAATGGCAATGGTGCGAGCGTAACGAACGAGGCATCTGGCACCTGGTCATGGACAAAAGGGATCTGTTCAAGACCGAGAGCCTCATTCTGACCGGCTACCTGAACGACGGACCGTTCACTTCAGAGGTGTCGCAAGACGCGCCCGGACGGTTGGGAATATGGCTCGGCTGGCGCATTGTGGAGAGTTATATGGAACATAATGAGGACGTTACATTGCTGCAATTAATGGCTGAAGGTGACGCCCAGAAGATATTGGAAGAGAGTTACTACAAACCATAAGAGCATGGTGCCGGACATAGCACATTTCGAACAAACGGCAGACGCGGCCGTCGTTAAACGCGGCCGGTCGCTGTACCGCAAAGAGCGCGTGACGCAGTTCTCTGAAGAGGACGGCGAGATACGCGCGGTGGTACAGGACATAGAGGATTACACGGTGAGCATGGAGTTATCGCCGGACGGTGTGATCCGTTCGCACCGGTGCAACTGCCCGTACGACGAAGGAGTGATGTGTGTGCATGAGGTAGCAGTGCTCTATATGATTCGTGAGAAGCAAAAGCAAGCGGCACACCAAACGAATGTGACCGATGTGATTGCGCATATGAAAACGCCCAAGAGGGCATTGTGGGAAGAGGCGCTGGACGAGCTGTTGGCACAAGCACCGAAGGGTAGGGAAGCGCAGATTGCCCCTGTACAGGTGCGCACCGAGCGGGCGTATTTGCATGTTGAGCACCAAGGAGACCGACTCGTTTTCTCGTCCAACGTGCAGTTGGATCCAGCGCAGCAGTCTGTGCCCTCGCCCTGTATCATTGCCAAGAGCCCTACCGAGTATGTGCTCATACCTCTCACACCCTATGAGCAGCAGGTGTATAGTACCCTGTTGCGGCTGGGATCCGTTCCGAAAGAAGCGGAACGCAAAGTGAAGGAACTGCTGGCGACAATAGAAGAAAATCAATTATAACACAAAAAATAACAGACAATGAATGTGGTATCCTTGTTTTCGGGAGCTGGAGGTTTGGATCTGGGATTGATTCAAGCAGGAAACCGTATTATCTGGGCTAACGATATAGACCATGATGCCGTAGCAACCTATCGGCTCAATATCGGCAACCACATTATCGAATCTGATATTTTGAAGATTAACTATGATGATATTCCCTATGCAGACGTGGTGATCGGAGGTTTTCCATGCCAAGGATTTTCTGTGGCAAACATGCGACGGACTATAGATGACGAACGGAATATACTATACCGCGCTTTTTACAACACCATATTACACAAACAGCCTAAATTTTTCATAGCGGAAAATGTAAAAGGTATTTTAAGTTTAGGCGGTGGAGCCATCATGAAACAAATCGTATCTGATTTTTCAGACGCCGGATATATCGTTGAGGTACACAAAGTCAATATGGCCAATTATGGCGTTCCGCAACATAGAGAACGAGTGCTGTTTATCGGACAAAGAAAAGATATCGGGGAAGAAATGATATTCCATTTCCCGGCTCCTACCCACTCCAAGACAGGAAACGAACTGCCGGCATGGGTATCCATAAAAGATGCCATCGACCATATTCCCGAATGGAAAAACGACCCGAACAGCAACGGGTCATCCTATAAATTTGTATCCCGGGACTTTACCGGTCACAGAACCACCGACCCGAACAAGCCCTCTCCGACCATTCTGGCAAGAGGCAACGGAAAAGGCGGTGTATGCGCCATACCTCACTATAACGGAGAAAGAAGACTGACTATCCGTGAGAGTGCGATTGTGCAAACTTTCCCGAGAAAATTTGTATTCGTAGGTTGCATGGGCAGTTGTTATCGGCAAATAGGCAATGCCGTACCCGTTTTATTTGCACGTTTGTTGGGCGAAGAACTGATTAGAATAGAGCATAGTTGGATGTGATGAATATAGTATCTTTGTTTAGCGGTGCCGGCGGTTTGGATTTAGGTTTCATATTAGCCGGGCATAAGATTATATGGGCCAATGACCTGTATTCTGATGCTGTACAGACATATCGGCACAATATCGGTGATCACATCGTAGAAAAAGATATCAGAGAGGTTCGTTCGGATGAAATACCTGATTGTGATATGGTAATCGGAGGTTTCCCCTGTCAAGGTTTCTCTGTAGCCAATGTCAAACGACACACCTCAGATGACAGAAATGTACTATACAAAGAGTTGTTGAGAGTAATTCGAGACAAACAACCCAAGTTTTTTTTAGCAGAAAACGTCAAGGGGATATTGTCTTTGGACAAAGGAAAAGTATTTCAGATGATTATTGATGATTTCTCGTCTCTCAATTACAATGTCCAATTCAAACTGCTGAATGCTGCCAACTATGGTGTGCCCCAAACGAGAGAACGTGTGATTATAGTCGGAGTCCGAACAGATATTGATTTTGTTTACACATTTCCGGAGCCTTCCCATTCCAAAGAGGCGACAGACGGTAAGGAAAAATGGGTAAGCGTAAGAGAAGCGATAGGTAATCTTCCTGATCCGGATATGCCTAATAACATTCTCAACCACACGTACTCAAAGTACAAATTGGTATTTAACGGTTATATCGGTCACCGCCGGATTGATCCGGACAAACCGGCTCCGACGGTAACAGCCCGAGGAGATGACAAAGGCGGTGTAGTCATATTGCCCCATCCTAACGGTCAAAGACGGATGACATGCAGAGAAGTAGCCTCTATCCAAAGTTTCCCGACGGATTTTGAGTTTGTGGGCAACAATTCATCGGTATATAGGCAAATCGGCAATGCCGTTCCGGTACGTATGGCCTATAAAATAGCAAATCAGTTCAACGAATATATCTTATAATTATGCGTGAACCTATTATAAATTTTGATGTCGTACCGCAAATCCCGTTCCCTGAGTTTAAGTGGAAATGGGCTTGTTTGCAATGCACGGAAGGTATCAACGACCCTGTGGTGCTGTTAGGTGTATTATTCAGGATGGCCAAGTTGGAAGGCAGATACAAATACAGCTCGGATGAATTTGCCAAAGAACTGATCGGTTTATCCGATGATCTTATAGGCACAGGAGTCAACGTGGACTTGCGAGGAAGAACGGGAGCAAGAAACATCATCCGCAATTCCGGTCAGTACTGGAAGGCTCTTAATCTCATTCCCGCTCACAAAACAGGCGGCATTATCACACTTACGGATTTTGGCAGAAAAGTAGCCAACCACAGTATTTCCCAGACGGAATTTTCCGCACAATCCATTATCTCGTTCAAACTGCCCAATAGGGCTATACAATCAGAAAAAGAGTGCAAAAAATGGGAAAATGCCCATATCGAACTCTACCCGTTGAAGCTCTTGCTCCACATTGCAAGTCAATTATACAGACACAGCAAGGAGTCTGCCTATATTACGACCAAAGAACTGGTGAAAATCATTATCCCTCTTTCAGCAACTCCCGGGAGAGAGGTTAACAGTTATGTAGATTATATACTGCGGTACAGAAACCATGATTTGGATATTTCCAATTGGCCTAACTGCTGTCCGGCGGCCAACGATTTCAGAATCGCACGCGAGTTTCTGCTCTTTCTGTCCAATTACGGATATTTGATTAAACAAGAGGTCGGCAAACGGGAAGAGGAGCACTACCAATACAACTACGCTATTGACCAGGAAATCAAAGAAATACTCACCACAAAAAAGAGCATTATCAACCCATCTCTCATTTCTGATACGGAACGAAAAATGCTCCGGTCCCAATACAGACCCAACCAGGCAAAGTTTAGAAAAGATGTGCTGAAAGCATGTAAAAGATGCATTATAACCAATGTAGAGATGCCGGAAGTATTGGAGGCTGCGCATATCAAACCTTACAAGTATCACGGAGAGGACACGGCTGCAAACGGTTTTGCCATGCGTATGGATATCCATTATTTATTTGATTCCGGTCATTTGCGCATATCTGAAACCGGTGATGTTTTGCTGTCTGAAAAAGCGCGTTGGTCCTATGGTGCTGCCATCCCGCCTAAAATTATTATTCCCGAATATGTGAACAAAGATTTCATCAGATGGCGGTGGGAGAACTATAACGGAATGTAAACATGTGCCTTGAATAAAATGAGTTATTCATTTCGTACATATCTGCCTTATTACAAGCGCAACCTCCAAGTGGCGTTTCCGGTGATGCTGACCCAATTGGGCGCAGCGATGGTAGGTCTGGCGGACTCGATCATGGTCGGTCATTACGGCACCACGGACCTGGCAGCGGTCAGTTTCTCCAATGCTATCTTCTTTACAGTCATGGTGTTTGCGATGGGGGCCGTGATGGGTATCACACCGCTAGTGGGACATGTACACGGCCGGTTGGAGAAACTGATGCAACTCAACACACCCGAAGAGGAGATAGAACACAAGCACGAACAGATTACTTCATATCTGGTTAACGGATTGGTTTTCACGGGGTTGATGTGTCTTTTCTCATTGGCACTGTTAGCACCGTGTATCGCGTTTCTGGACTCCTTTGGTCAAGAACCGGAAGTGGTGGATTGCGCCCGCCCATATTACACACTGATTGTGCTGTCTATTGTGCCGTTCCTGCTGTTCTGTTTCAGCAAGCAGTTCCTGGAAGGCTTGGGCAACACCTTGGTAGCCATGCTCATTACGCTCGGCTGCAATCTGCTGAATATA
>JAFPGA010000185.1 GCA_017423085.1 Paludibacteraceae bacterium
CAAAATTACTCCTTTCCACGCCTTCAGCGTCACTTCCACCGTACCGTCCGGCACAAAACTGATAGCCTGTTTCTCGCCGTTCAGCAGGTCGGTAGCCGTAGCTTGTGCTTTGCCTTCTAAGCCCAGATAAACAAAAGCATCGTTCGGCAGACGGACGTGGATATGTTGCTCGCGGTCGTGGAAATTGACGACTACTAACAGCGTCTCGCCTTTGATATGACGAATAAACGCATAGTGTTGGCGTCTGTCAAATCCTTCGCCTTGCGCATAGGTGATGTCGTACATCTGACCTTTCTGTATCGCTTTGTTATCCCGCGCCAGCGTCAGCAGCCGTTGGTAGAACCCGCGTAACTCACGCTGCTCGTCGTTCATCTTCGCGCCGTCGAACTTGCCTTTGTTCGCCCACGCCTGGATGCTCTTCACACCCCAGTAGTCGAAGATTGTCGTGCGACCGTCAATACCGCTGAACCCTTCCATGTCCATGCCACGCTCGCCTAACTCTTGACCCGAATAAATCATCACCGGGCACTGGTTCAGCGTAGCTGCTACAATCATCGCCGGTTCGGCACAACGCCCGTCGCCGCAGAAGAATCCGCTGGCCAGACGCTGCTCGTCGTGGTTCTCCAGGAAATAGAGCATATGTCTCAGCCGTTCGTCGCCGTGCTGTATCCACTGTTGCGTGATACCCTCAGCCGGCCAGCCTTTGCTGGTCACACCGCGCAGGTAGTCGTACATGCCCACTTTGTCGTACAGGTAGTCAAATCCGGCTGCCAGATAAGCGTTGTACTGGTTCGGGTCGTAGCATTCGCCGATGAAAATGAACTTCTTATGTTTCTTCTTCACCTGTGCGATCGCCCATGCGAAGAACTCGACCGGCACCATCTCTGCCATGTCCACGCGCACACCGTTAATGCCCTTACCTGCCCAGAACAGCAGTATGTCGCGCATCTTGACCCATGTGCTCGGGATGGGGTTGAACTGTTTCTCGCGCCCGCCTTGGTAGAACACGCCGTAGTTCAGTTTGACGGTCTCGTACCAATCGTTCTCGCCCGGGTGGCTGGTGAAGCAGTCATTACCCGTTACCTTCGCCGGATACTCTTCATATCCCTGCAGATCCTTGTCCATCGTGAACTTCTCACCGGGGATATAATAGAAGTTGTTCAGTGGAGAGAAAGCCCATTCCGGATGATCGTTCTCGCCTAAGTCTTCTACCCCTGCAGGTTTGCAAACGCTCTTGTATTCGCGGCTCACGTGGTTCGGTACGAAGTCAATCAGTACATCCAATCCTGCTTCGTGTGTCCGTTTAACCAGTGCCTCGAACTCCTGCATACGCTTGGCTTCGTTCTTTGCCAGATCCGGATCCACGTCATAGTAGTCGGTGATGGCGTAGGGTGAACCGGCAAGTCCCTTGGTGATGGCAGGGTGGTTGTACTGTGCGGTAGCGTGGCGGATAACACCGGTGTACCAGACATGCGTCGCACCCAAGTCCACAATAGACTTGAGTGCACGCTCGTTGATATCCACAAATCGTCCGCATCCGTTCTCCTCGCGTGTTCCGCAGCGCTTACGCGTCTCGTTGTAGTTGGTGAACCACCGCGGGAAGAGCTGATAAATAATCGGTTTGTTTGTCATTATGTGTTGTGTGTGTTTTTCTAATGGTAAAATCTAAAATTTGAAATTAGAAATCAAAAATCATAAAGTTGAATTTTGAAATCTTAAATCTCAAATGAGAGCTTCGGTATCCGAAGCGATCATCAGCTCCTCATCCGTCGGGATCAGGCAAACGGTTACTTTGCTGCCCTTCTTGGAGATGACGCGCTCTTCGCCGCGTACGTTGTTCGCCTCGTCATCTACTTCGATACCGAGGAACGACAGACCCTTCATCACCTCTGCGCGGATATACGGATCGTTCTCTCCGATGCCGGCGGTGAACACAAGGATATCAATACCGTTCATTGCTGCCGCATAAGCGCCGATGTACTTGATAACGCGGTAGATGAACATCTTACGTGCCAGGTCAGCGCGTTTGTTGCCTTCCTTGATGGCAGCCTCAATATCGCGGCAGTCGCTTGACACGCCCGATACGCCTAACAGACCGGATTTCTTGTTCACCAGGTTGTTGAACTCAGCGGTGCTCAAATGCTCCTTGTCCATGATGAACGTAGCGGCTCCGAGATCCAAGTCACCGGCACGGGTACCCATTACCAGACCTTCCACCGGCGTCAGACCCATCGACGTATCCACGCATTTGCCGTTCAGCACAGCTGCGCAGCTGCCACCGCCACCGATATGAGCGGTAACAATCTTCTGCTTCTTCGGATCAACGCCCAAGAACTCGCAAACACGTGCGCTCACGTAACGGTGACTTGTGCCGTGGAAACCGTAACGGCGGATAGCGTATTTCTCGTACAATTCATAAGGAAGCGCGTACATGTATGCGTAGTCCGGCATCGTCTGATGGAACGCGGTGTCGAACACCGCTACTTGCGGCACGCTCGGCAGTATCTTCTCGATCGCATCAATACCCTTCAGGTTGGCAGGGTTATGCAGCGGAGCCAGATCTACGCACTTGATAATCATCTCCTTAACCTCCGGAGTGATGAGCACCGACTTGTTGAATTTCTCGCCGCCGTGTACCACACGGTGTCCGACAGCGTTAATCTCCTTCAGGTCTTTGATGCAACCGATCTGCGGGTCAACCAGTTTCTCGAGAATCAACTCAATACCGACAGTGTGCTCCGGCATCGGTTTCTCGAATTTCACCTTCTCGCCGTTCGGTAACTTAACCAGCAGGAACGAGTCCGGCAAACCGATCTTCTCGATTCCGCCTTGCGCCATCACTTTCTTGCTCTCCATCTCAAAGAGCTTATACTTAATACTGCTACTTCCGCAGTTCAAAACCAATATCTTCATAAATTTGAAATTCTAAATTTGAAATCCTAAATCGTAAATGAATGTCAATCGTACATAAATTGTACATTGTACATTTGTCCTTCGTACATTTATTTAATTGCCTGATTAGCCGTAATAACCACCATTTGAACGATGTCCTGTACTTTGCAGCCGCGGCTCAGGTCATTCACCGGAGCGGCAATACCTTGCAGAATCGGTCCTACGGCATCAGCACCGCTGAAGCGCTCAACCAACTTGTAACCGATATTACCGGCTTGCAGATCCGGGAACACGAGCACGTTCGCTTTACCGGCTACCTTGCTGTCTGGTGCTTTGGTCTTAGCTACGCTCTCGATCAGCGCTGCATCTGCCTGTAACTCACCGTCCAATGCCAAGTCCGGAGCCATCTCTTTTGCCAACTTGGTTGCCTCGGCTACCTTATCCACCAACTCGTGCTTAGCGCTGCCCTTCGTCGAGAAGCTCAACATCGCTACGCGCGGCTCAATACCGGCGATAGCACGTGCGGTCTCAGCGGTCGAGATAGCGATCTCTGCCAACTGTTTCGCATCCGGATTCGGGTTAACAGCGCAGTCTGCGAACAGCAGGAAACCGTTCTCGCCCAGGTGCTTGGCGGGGGTGAACATAAGGAACGCACCGCTCACGATCGAGCAACCCGGTTTGGTCTTCAGAATCTGGAACGCCGGACGAATCGTGTCTGCCGTCGTACCGCGGGCACCGGCCAACTCACCGTCTGCATCACCGGCCTTGATCATCAGGCAGCCCAGATACAGCGGATCTTGGGCTTTCTTCTTAGCATCTTCCTCCGTCATGCCCTTCGCTTTGCGAAGCTCGAACAGCAGGTTCGCATACTCCGGCATCTTCGGGTCATTGATCGGGTCAACGATCTTTGCCTCGCTGATGTGCTCATAACCCTTCTCAGCTGCCATCTGACGGATCTTCTCCGGGTTGCCGATTAAAATAAGCTGCGCAATCTTATCTCTCAACAAGATATTGGCAGCCTCTAACGTACGTGGTTCATCGCCTTCCGGCAAAACAATGCGCTGCGGATTGGCTTTCGCGCGCGCAATCATTTGATTTAAAATGTCCATATCTGTAATTGTTTTAATTTTTGTCAAACGGTTGCTATAATTACGGTGCAAAATTACAAAAAAAAATCTATATATGCAATACCGACTGCAAAAAATAATTTTTTTTCTTAAAATATTTGGTTATTTCAAAAAAAAGTTGTACCTTTGCACCCTGAATTGTGAATTTTTAGAAACTAACAGTCTCTTTTCATCATGAAAAAAGGTTTATTTATACTCTCTTTGCTTTGCTTCTCCGGCATTATGATGGCGCAGGAGGTGCAGGAAATTAAAGGTGCTCACCCGTACAAGTTGTCTGAGAATGAGGAGGTTGCACCTGAGTTTGCTCATTGGTCGATCATTCCCCACATCGGCTTCAGCGCGTTTGATGGCGATTTCGTCTCGGAGGCGAAGCACAACGTAGCGGTTCCTTCGCTGGGTTTGGCGTTGGAGTACAACTTTACACCGGTGTGGAACGTCGGTATTGAGTATATGTACGACATGTACGCCGTTACCGGTGCGCAGGGCACTGCGGCGAACAATGCCGATACGCTGCTCTTCGGCCACATGCACAAGGCAGGTGCTTATCTGTCTATGGATGTGATCAATCTCTTCTTCCCCAAAGCGAAGAAGAACATCTTATCGATCTTCCCTTATGTGGGAGCCGGTGGTGCGTGGTACAAGCGTAGCGCGTATTTCAAGGACGACAGATACTGGGGCCCGGATGGCAACGGTGTCATGACTTTGTACAACCCGACGCACGGTCGCGGTAACACGGGTGCTTATATCAATGCGGATGGCAAGGTTGCGCCGGACTATGATACCAAGTATAACATGATCGGTTATATCCAGACGGGTCTGAATGTGGAGTTTAACCTCAACCGTTCCCTCGCCTTGGGTCTCCGCGCAAGCTATACCTATTTCACGCGTGACTACGTGGATGGTCGTGGATATTATGGCAACAAGGATTCCTATGCTTCCAAGAACAACGATGGTATCTTCGATATCACGCTTAACATGCGCTTCAAACTGGAGGCTGTGAAGAAAACCCACGTACGTAACTGTGCAAGCTTCGACTCCTGGAAGAAAGAGGCTGAGCCGCTTATTGCTCACGACACCGTTATCTACCATCGTCATGACTCGATCATCCGTCAAGTCATCATCCGTGAGGAGGAGCGTGACAACTCGCAGTACTACTATGTTTACTTCGACAACAACTCTTACGAGCTCAACGACCGTGGTTTGGTTACGATCCAACAGGTGGCTGACCGCATGAACGAGGACGAAGAACTCTATGCAGTTGTAACCGGTTTCTGCGACAACACAGGTTCGTCTCAGCTCAACTATATCTTGGGTGACAACCGTGCTGCTGCGGTTATCCAGGAGCTCCGTTACGAGTACGGCGTGGCAAACAACCACTTGTATGCGATGGGCTTGGGTAAGGTAGTCGGCCGTGGTAAACAGGCTGCTGCGTATGGCCCGAACCGTCGTGCACAGATCCGTCTGGTGGACAAAGAGACCTTCGACCGCCTCAAAGCTGATCTGGACGAGAAGAGAGAGATGCGCGTGATTGAGACACAGACTATTCCTCTGAGCGAGTCTGCTCGTCAGGAGAAAGTCAACGACTACAAGGCACGCCCGAGCAAGTCGGTCACGGCAGACAAGAGCACCACGCTCTCCAAACTCGCAAGACAATACTACGATAATGTGTACTGCTGGGTATATATCTACATGGCGAACATTGATCGTATTGAGAACCCGAATGCTATCAACGAAGGATCTGTACTCATCATTCCGGAGTTGACCCGTGACGAGCTTAGCATCACGAAAGAGGAGAGCCTCGTACTCTATGGCATGTCGCGTCAATTGAGATAATGTCAATCCCCGCGGGGATGGTCCCATAGCTCAGTTGGTTAGTAGCACCTGACTCATAATCAGGGGGTCCTTGGTTCAAGCCCAAGTGGGACCACGACAGGAGGATAGTCCCGCGACTATCCTCCTGTTGAATTAAATTCACAGAAAATGCGCAATAAACTGTTTCTCATACTTTCTCTGCTGTGCCTCTCCGTACTCGGAGAGCCGCTTTTGGCGATGACTCCCGCACAGAAACGCGAGCGGGCGAAGGAGATTAAGATGCGCAAGAAAGAAGCGGCGAGACGTAAAGCGGAGCGCAAGAAAGCCGCTAAACTCAAAGCCGCCAAGCGCAAGCGTATCAAAGATGGCAAACCGCTGCTCTATGTCTATACCTATGACCTGCGCTCCGGCGAACCGCTGGCGGGAACCTATGTCACGCTGCAAGACGTCAACGCACGCCCGGGCAAGAAACCCAAACTCTATAAAGCGACCGACAACAAACGCTTCCGTGTCTCCAAAGGACTGCCGGTAGGACAGTACTGGGCTGCCGGTGCACGTATAGGCTATTTCCCGTCCGATACGCTCGTTTTTCCTCATAAGGAAGATGAAGACACCCTTCGTCTGGCGCTCTATCCGCAGACACGACTCACGTTCACCGTAACGGACTCGCTTACCTCGCGACCGGTTACGGCGAATATTCAGGTCTTTGACAGCGAGCACCGCCGTGTGCTGCAGAACACTTCTGATTCGATACATACCACGATAGCGGTCCTCTTGGACGACCGTGTGCCGTTCTATACCGTGGAGGCGACGGCGATCAATTACTACCCCTTCCACGATACGATATACAATGTCTTGGAGTACAGCGGGGTGGTGATGTCCCCGAAAGAAGTGAAGTCGTTTGTGCTGCACAATATCTATTTCGCAACAGGCAAAACGACTATTCTGGACTCTTCCGAACCGGCTTTGGCGGAGTTGTACCAGTTCCTTGCCGGTCGTCCTAACCAGCGTATCCGTATTGTCGGACACACGGATAATATAGGTTCCGACCGTTCCAACCAGTTGCTCTCGGAAGGTCGGTGCAAGGAAGTGCGCCGTGTGATGGTGGAGCGTGGTATCTCGCCCGACCGTATAGAAATCGAAGGCCGCGGTGAACGCGACCCGATTGTTCCGAACGACACCGACGAACAACGCCAGATGAACCGCCGTGTCGAAATCGTTTTACTCTGATTTTGTGTTACAGCATCGCTGCAACACGTGGAATTTTAGATAGCCACATTAGAATCTTGCGATCTTGTCGCGCTGTCTGCATGTTATACTTAGTCTGAATGTTCATAAGCGCATCTGCCGGTATATCCAACGCGGCCTCGAACATCAAGGCATTCGTTGGCGATAATGAGCGCTTGCCATTTAGTAACTCATTCAGTACTGTATAGGACATATCTACTTGCCGTGCAAACTCTCTCTGCGAGATATTGCGTGCCTCCATTTCATCTTTAATCACTTCTCCCGGATGTACGGGATAGAATGAATAACCTAATGTTGCCATAGTTGCTGCAAAGATACTACTTTTTTTTGATATTCGCAAATTTTGCGAACACTTTTTGTATTTTTATCCTTTTAACGCACGCCTACGCGCAACGCGCACTATAAGGTACGCGCACGCGAGCAGCGCAAGCGGCCAGAATACATCGCCAAGCGGATCTGCATATGGATCCTCACGATCTTCAGGTCCTCCTCCAGTATTTCCACCGCCAATCTTTCGGATATGTCCCGCATGACCGGCAGGAGCATAAGCCGCCGGTGTCTCTCCTGCCACCGTAGTTCCAGTCACCGCTGCCTGCGGCAGAGTAGAACCCGTACCAACCATCGTGGAGGTAGACTGCATCGTCGCTTCGGGGAACTGGGCGGTGCCCTGGGCATATATGCCCAGAACACTCACCATTGCCACTACCATCAATAAATATCTCAATGTCTTCATAATCATTCAAATTTTAAATTTTCAATCTTAAATCTTAAATTATAAATATGAAATATTTATCTTACTTTATTTCCTGTCGCATCATAGAGAACGCCA
>JAFPGA010000186.1 GCA_017423085.1 Paludibacteraceae bacterium
AAATTTACAACATTTTTTTGGATTACGCAAATTTTTTGTCTTTTTTTGATAAAAAAGGCCAAACGAGACATGGTAACAGTGTATTGATGCCCCACAGCAACACACCGGCCAATGCCGCATTCACGCTGCCGAACAGCACCACAGCCCAAGCCCCGCGTACTCCCGCTTCCGCGATCGGCACATTCGGGGTGATCGTCACCAGCAGGTAATAAATAGGTAAATTTGAAATTTGAAGCAATCGTTCCCTTGGGATAAGAAATTTGAAGCAATCGTTCCCTTGGGATAAGAAATTTGAAATTGCGCCGAGTGCATATAGCACGAGCGCCAGTTGCACGCACCAGCACGCCAGACGAACAAGGCTCTGCCCGACACTCACCAGCACCAGCTTATGCGACACTTCCGCCCAGCGCCGCAAAAGCCGCGGTGCCAAAGCTAACGCAACAACCAACAGAACCAGCACCGTCCCGACAAGGAGAAAATAACCAATCTCCAATGACCTATCACCATTGTCCATCGTCCATTGTCCATTGTCCATTATCATTGCCGCAACACCGGCAATAACAATCGCCATCGTCATTGTCGCAGAGCCGACCGCTCCCATTGACAGCACACGCGACCAAACATTGTCCCTTGTACATTGTACATCGTCACTTTGTCCTTCCATCAACACCGCCCGCGCGGGGTATTCCCCAAGTTTCCACGGTGTAATCAACCCCGCCAACTTACTGTAATACACTTGTCTATGTGCCTCGCGCCAAGACATCGGGATCAGCGTCTTCCACCGCCATGCTTCAAGCGCCATATTCACCGGCATCAGTGCTACGCACAGCGCTAACGCACTCCACTGCTTCGGTCCCATTCCACACAGCGTCACCCACAGCCCGGCGTAGTCGTCGTACGTCGCCAACTTCCACACCAGAAACCCGCACGCCGCCAGCGCGATAGTCCATTCGATAATATGATAAAACTTGCGTTTGGTCATAATTTTGCGCAAAGGTACAAAAAAATTTTGATATATACAAAAAAAGTTGTACTTTTGCATCGTGAAAAGACTATTTCCTGTCATATGGTTCATCCTCTTTGCGCCGTTGATTGTGGCGGAAGGGTCTTTCGACTTTAAACATTCAACTTTCAACTTAGACGAAGTCGTATTGGACATCTACAATGCCGTCACAGAAATCGGAACCGTGGACTACGAACAGCTGCAGACAGACCTCTACGCGCTTCATGACGCGCCTATTGACCTCAATCACACTTCCGACGAAGAACTGAGCCAACTCTATTTTCTCTCCCCGCGCCAGATAGACGACATCCTCACCTACGCGGACAAACATCCGTTCGAATCGCTCTACGAACTCCGCCTCATTCCTTCGCTTGCCGACTACGAGATCCGCGATCTGCTGCCCTTCGTTACAATCACCAATAACCAATCACCAATAACCAATGATAATAATAATATAATGTACGCGCGTGAGGTGTTCGCGCACGCGAAGCACGAGTTCATCACCCGCATTGACGCGCGGAAGATAGAGGATTTCGAAGGTACGGATCCGATCTATATACAAGCCCGCTATCGATTTGATTATCAGCGCCGTGTCACGTTCGGAGCACAACTGAGACGACCTGCCGGCGGTACGGCGCAAGACTTACAATACGGTGCCTACCTTCAACTGCGCGACATCGGTCATCTGCACAGCCTTGTTGCCGGTAATTTCCAGGCCTCTTTCGGGCAGGGATTGGTCTTCGCGCCTGTCTTCCATTCCGGCAAATCCGCTTACGTTGCTTCCGTCGGACAGGCACACGAAGGACTGCGGTACTACTCCTCGGTGGATGGCGAAGGACTGCACGGTGTCGGCGCTACACTCCGGTGGAACTGGGGCAAGGCTACACGATTGGATGTCAGCGCGTTATACTCCATGACCCGCGCCAACGATTCTATTTGGCGGCACGTACTGGGAACGAACCTCACGCTCCGTCACAAACGATTGGAGGCGCAATTCACGTTCGCCGAAACGCTGTGGTCGGACAGTATTCGCCCGTACAACAATGCCCAATACAATCAGCATTA
>JAFPGA010000187.1 GCA_017423085.1 Paludibacteraceae bacterium
ATGCTTCGTACTCTTCCTTCGAAGGTGTCTGGCTCAAATCGATGTATGCGCGGTTAGCCTTGGACGAACAGTAAGTGCCCAACTTTTGAATCATGTTATTCACAATACCGTACATACCAACTAACTCGTTTGTTTCCGAAGCCGCGATGGCAGCGAATGTTCCTGTGAAGCCACGATAATTAACCGGATTCGCTACGCTTGTCTCGCCATATACAAGACGCACATTTTCAGCTGTCGGAATAATCAGGTACGGTTTGCCGGCTTCCATTTCGATTACTTGCTCGAAATCAACCATCTGGCAGTCTACGTAGGATGTACCGTACTTCCAGTAGAGGAGTTGGTAAACATCTGCACCCTGTATGTTACCTGCGGGCACGTTGTGATCCACACAAACGGTTCCCATACGGCCAACTGTCAAATTGGTACGTGAATAATATTTCGGCGTGTAGAGTTTGATTGCGCTCTGACTCGCTGTCGCGTAGCAAGCAAATACCGGAGCATTTCCTCCATTCTGATTAAACTGCATTACATTACGCCAGTTTGCAGTTTCGCAATTAGCGGCTATTGATGCCACATTTTCTTCACCAATAGTAATTGTCCAAACAGCCTTGCCGTCATCACCAATAGCATCACGTGTCTTCAAATGATTTGCAGAATTTGAAGTAGCATAGAGATACTCACCAAGAGATGTCTTGATTGCATAAGTGCCATTCCCTTGTGCCACGAGTGTGAATACGACACTTCCATCACCCGGAGTTGTTGCGTCTTCAAAGGCAGCAGTAGTGCGGTTATTGCTTGCTTGCGAACTCATTGCATAGGTAGTAGAACTCTTTACTCCGGTGAATACAACTTGCATTCCATCGAATACTTCCGTTGCTTCAACCCACTCCAAGTTCTTGTTAGCCTGTGCTTCTGCTGCATTAACTGTAATATGGAGCGAAACCTCAACTGCTTCAGCGACACCTGCATTGTCTGTAATTCTTACTTTTGCATTGAAAGAACCGGCAGTTGCAGTAGATGCCGAAACAGTAATCGTACCTGATTGCGTTAGAGCAGTATTGTCAATAGCGAATGCACTAGCACCTGTTCCTGTAATCTCAAGTGAAGCGTTAGCTACATTCTTCAAAGTTACATAGAACTCTTTGTCAGCAACATTTGCAGTCTGATCATATGTGCCAAATTCAAGAGTAGCTTTATCAGTAGTAATTTCAGGTTCAGTTACAGTAATACTCAGATCCGTAATATCTTTCGTCGCAGACTTACCTTCATAAGTAGCAGTAACAGTTACTTTTGCAGTACTTGCCTGAACGATTTCCGGATCACTACTCCATTCGATGTCTGCGAAATCAATTGCAACAGGAGTTTGATCTACACCGCCCAACTTATAGATAGCATTTGCACCAAGACCTGCATAATTATACTTGTCGAATCTGTCACCAGCATCATAAGCTTTACTCTCCGCGTCACCAGTTACTACTATTCTATCAAGAACAGGAACTAAACCACCTTCTTGGTTAACACCAAAGATGATAAAGCGCTTGCCCTTGTCATCCCCTGATTCAGCCTCAAAGGTAATGGTTGTAGGTTCAGTTATTCCAGTAAGATTAACAAAATAGTATTGCTCATATGGGGTATTTGCAAGTGTAAACTCTGAGCTACCCTTAGCACCTGCATCTTTGTTAATATTAAACGTGCCTAATACGCTTTCGCCATTCTTAACTTTCAAGGTTACAGCATATGTATCTGCACCATAGCATACAGCATGGAAGTGAAGTTTAGATGTGCTAACAGGAACAATCACGGTAGTTAATCCATAGTTAGAACCCGTACCGGTCTTCTTCGCAGCAAATGTCGGAGCTTCAAGTTCATCGCTGAATTTAACTACATCTGTTCCGACGGTAATATTGCTTGTGTAGGTGGTCGCCCATTCGGATAGATCTGCCCATTGTGCTTGGATAGTTACAGCCGAAGCAGGCATCGTGAACGAATTTCCAGTATAAGAAATTTCTTCAGTTGTTGAGTTGTTGAAAACTTTCCAACCATCGAATATCTTGTTTGTCTTCGTCCAAGTGTTTGTCGGCAGAGTTACACTTGCGCCTTCTGCTTGGTTGGCAATTGCAGTCGGAGCAGTACCACCGTCAGCGCCATTCTCATCAAATGCGACGGTATATTTAGTTGTTCCAGCAATTACCGTTACATCGAAGGTTGTAGAAGCTGCTTTATAAATACCATCAGCAGCGAGGCTGGCGGTTACAGTAACCGTACCGGCACCTACTGCATGAATAGCGTTGTTTACGATAGTAGCCTTTGCTGCGTCTTCTGGAGCAATAGAAAGTGTAATTGCGCCTTCGCCTTCTACTGTAATAGTCAAATCTTCTACGGCCAAATCAGCAGCGCCAACCTCAAATTCTGCTACATCAGTAATTGAGAAGTTCGGCGTACGAGCCAATGATTCCAATTGGCTTTCTCCTGCCGCAAACTCAGGAGTTTCACCATTATAGTAAATAACTTTACCCTTTACGATAACTTCGTCATTAAGATGCAGTTTGGTAGCATTAGTGAACTGCGCGCCATTGAGGTAATATCCATTATAAATCTGGAATTGGTTTGCCGTAGTTCCATCGGCAGAAATATAATATCCCCATTTACCACTGCTGATACTTCCACCTAATTGGCTAACTTTACCTTGTACATAAATGTCTTTTGTTGCTTTTGTAGAGCCAACAGCATTGATAGTGATATAACGTGCTTGTTCCGGAGTGTACGGATGAGCCGCATCATTAGCATAGTCAACAACCGTTACAGTATAAGTCGTGGTCTTTGTTTCTCCACTAAACGTGTAAGAAACCGTGATGGTATAATCATCCGGAGTGTCTGTATCAAATACACTTTCTGTATCAAATACCGTATTGGCATCATCTTTTACATCTGCGGGATCTCCTTCACTATAAGTAGCCGTGATAGTTGGTCTCGGAAGAGCCTCACCGGTGTAGATAGTATAAGAAGCCGTACCTGCTGCTATCGAACTAAGTGTCTTTCCTGAGAACTCAACACTTACTGCATACGAATCACTTGTTACACCGCCAACAGTAGCAGTTACATTTACCGTACCAGAAGCCGTAACTTCATGATTCGTTAAATCATCACCCCAAGTGATACCTTCTGTTACAACGCCCGAGAAACCGTTTTCATAAGTTGCGGTTACAACCAAACCGGTCGGATCGAAAGTACTTTCCGAAGATGTGTACGGAGTTGTCTTGCTCGGTGTACCGGAAACAACAACATTTGTTACGTCACCCTTTTGAATTCTTCCACCAGTAATAATGTAGTTGTTATAGTCAAACTCTTTAACAGTTCCAAATGTTTTCACATTACCGGAAATAGTAACAAAGTCACCGACCTCCAAATCAGTAATGGCAGAGAAGTTGGTATTTCCTACGTTCTTACCACTATATACTTCCAATTTATCAGAAGTCGTTTTGCCATCATCTGTAATCCAATAAGTGATAGAATTGTGATTGCTATCATAAGAATCAATCTGACTAATATAACCCTTTACGCGAGTTGCCATAGAACCGGTAGCCGGAACCAACGGCAGGATCTCAGTTACCGTATAAGCATCTTTTACGGTAATGCCATAAGTCTGACTCTCAGTTGTTCCTTCTGTATAAGAAACGGTAACCGTCTGCGCACCGGCATTGTTCATATTATAGCCAGTGAACGAAGCGCTTGATGTTACATCTGCCGAACTATTATCGTCATAGTTTGCCGTAACCGTCATTCCTGTGTGCGAGAAAGCATCTCCAGTAAGGAATACCGTAGGATACTCTCCCGTCAGAGCAATACCCGTCAGAGTCTTCGTTGCTTCGAACGTAGCAGAAACCGTCACGCCATATGCCGGCATCGTAAATTTGCCATTGGTTACAGTTACTTTCGTAGCACTTGCACCTGTCTTATATACATCATATGCCGTCAGCTTGTATCCACTTGCCGGAGTGTTGGTAAGCGTCACTTCTGTTCCAGCAGCAACTTCAGACAAATTCGCTATTCCACTTACACCTACACTACCATTCTCAACATCATCGTCAATAGTAATTGCAGACTTAATCGGAAGCCAGTACACATCAATCTGATCCATATAAATAGCACCACTTGCTACTATTTGGATGTATTGATAATCACCGGTTATATCCAGATATTCATACGTATCTCCTGTTGCATAAACTATGTCGCCAATCTCTGTTCCGGCCGTTGCTGTTTCAGTTCCCGTGTATGCAGCATCATTTTTACCATAAACAGTAAGTTTGCGATTATTTGTGTTGGTTGATTGAGTTGCCCAAGTTACATAAACGCGCTTAGCCAAACCACCAGATGTAGTAGTTGAAATTGCGCTTCCTGCCGGGTTACCCGTTGAGGTTATTGTGTTAAGCTGAACATTGTACTTCGTCGAGTTACCATTACGGGAAGTTTTTCCTGCATAAACTGCAGAAGAGTGTCCCTCATTGGCAGCTTGTTTGCCACTAAATGCCGTATAACTACCAGTTGATGCAAATGTAGAACTTGTTAATTCATCCACTACCGTACCAGCGATAGGAGCCGGAGCGGCTTTGCTGATAGTAATCTCTTGTGTCGGAGCAGCTCCGCACTTACCGTCATTCTCTGCCTGCGTCGCTGTAACCGTAACTGTTCCTTTCGTTAACGGAGTAAGTACATTTCCCGAAACCGAAGCAGTACCCGTTCCTGCTGCCACAGACCATATTATAGTACCGCCGTTACCTCCAGTTGATGTCAACGTAAGAGGAGTACCAATTGTTGCAGTATTAGCATTCGTAATAGAGAGCGCCGTAGTCGGCTCTGTACATGAAGGAGTATCGTCGTTCGCATAAATTACATCAATTTGGTATAACCTAATGTTTTTTTGTTGTTGAGAAGAGAACGCAATATTCACAGTTAAATTTCCTGATATCTGATCTCCCCCCGAAGCAGAACTATTAAATGTTACAGTAGTATAGGTGGAACCAGATAAGATATTGGAACCACTCGTGGCTGGAGAGAAAGTCCCTCCTGTTGCCGTAACCGTTACCGTGGCTTTATTAGTACCAGTTGCAGATGCAGACGAACTACACTTAACAATAACTTGTTTGATTCTCTTTCCATTAAACGAAGAAGATGACCAAGTCATTGAGGTAGCATTCTTACTGCCACTACCAATTTGGTAATACTTATCATTATTAGCGCTTGACTCCGATCCTACAGATTGAGAAGCACAAGTCTTGCTTAATGACCAGGTCGCACTTTGCGTTCCAGTGTAACTTGTAGTGTTTGCTGTGTACGCAGGTGATTGATCATCCAAGTCCATCTTGGATGTAACATCCGTCGCCCACACTTGCCCGATGCTGAGGACGGCCATCAGCAAACAGGCGAAAATTGTTTTTAAGTGTTTCATAACTTAAATGAATTTTAATTATTTATTTTGTTGTTTGTTAATTCTCTAACTCCCGAACCTACTTTCTATCTATATTTAAGAGCTGACAGCTGGCACTATCTTTTGTTCTTCTTCCTGCCGTGCACCTGCCATGAACCTGCCGTTTACCTGTCGTTTCCCTGCCGTTCTCGAGACTGTTACGAGAGAAGCCTAGAGCCTGCTATGAAAAAATTGCATGAGACAGTTGAGACTTTTGATACTTTGTCATGGCACACTTGGCACACTTGGCACACTTTACTTAGTCCTTTTCACCGGCGATCTTCGATAACCAACACCACTCTTATAAAAAAGCAATGCGCACTATCCACTGATAGCACGCATGTAGTTTACCCGGTAATGACCATAGTGACAAACGCAGTTATTGCGTCGCACGTGAAAAATGCATAGGAACTATGGTAACCGTTTGATTTCATGACTAAAAGTAGTGTCTTAACCGTTTGTACTTTTTCGGGGGCTCCCCCATGGGGTTCAAGAACCCCTTTCAGGAAACCGAGTGCAAAGGTACAAATAATTTTTGATATATGCAAATAAAAATGCAAATAAATTTGCTTTGTTCGGTAAAGGTATCAAACCGTCCAAAAATACCGAAATTTTAGACACGGCGACGTTCGAAAATTATAACTTCACCCGCACTAAGCAGTGGACATCCGTTCGCGTAGGGATAGCTTTCGGATTGGCCGCAAAAGCCGAACCGGGGTGTTTGTCCACGTACCAGGCACGCTGGTAGATCGTTTCGCTCACCCGCAGATATAGCGCCACTTTCTCGTGCGCCTGCCACTTGAGGCACACATACATTCGCCCGCCCAAACCGTACGTGGCAGGAACCGAAAAAGCATAAAGTACATCGTGCTCGTACAGATAAATGCGATTGTCCCACTGCCGCGCGTCGAAGAACTGTAATCGGAGTTTGAAACTCAACGGGGTATGGCGTACGGTATATGGCGTGCAATCAAAACCTAAATCCTGCGCGAGGCTTATCCCATAACCCATTCCCTGTAACCCGTCACCCTTACTCAAATTAGCGTCGGCAGTCGTGCGAAGAGACCAAGGACCGCTTTGCCAATCGTACTGCGCGCGAAAAGCATAAGTAGAAAGGGTTCCTTTCTTTCGCGCGCGGAGTCTTATTGCCGACCACCATTCGTTGTGACGTAACGTTATATCGTTATAACGAATATCCAAAACAGCATCGTAGCCGATGGTTCCGCTCTGCGGAATGCCATACTTGACACCGCTGAAATAAAACACATCCGCATACCCGCTGAACCGCCAGTGCGGCAGACGGGTGATCTCAAAACCCATATATCCGCCGTTCTCATCGCCTATCCGCGAAGTCTCGGAGAACGCGTAGCCCAAGGTGTTGTCGAAATACGGAGAGTAATACCGGTACAACGCAATCAGCGACACGCCGTCCGTCGGATAAACACGCGTGCCGGCAATAACACCCACGCCCCATTTGTCGATGTTCTGCGCCGTGGCAAGTTCGCAAAACGCGTCAAAAAGACCGTAATTGTACCGCGCGGAAGCGCCCAAAACAGTCTGGCGATACCCGCGGAAATAATGCTGATTATACGCCGCGTTCGAGTACGGATGAATACTGTCCGACCAGAGCGACTGCGCCGCAGTCATTTGCACTTCCAACCGCTGATGGCGCAGCGTGAGATTAGCACCCAGCACGTGCCGCCAGGTCGTATCATTGGCGTGGCTCATCGAGTACAACGCCGACACATCCAACCGCGTGGCCTTACCCCAGTTCCAGCGAAGTGTGGCACCTATTCCGTGCAGCCCCGCGCCATCGACCGAAGAGTAATATCGCAAGCCTTCTCTTGTCCCGCCTACCGAAGAGACGTACATCGATTTGCCCGAATGAAAAGCCGGCGCGAAAACCAGTCCCTGCCCGAAAGAGGCTTGAAAATTACCCGCTACCAGCTTGTGCAGATGCCCTAAATCCTGCAACTGAACAAACGCACCGTACTGCAAATCCTTCGCTTCGCCGCCTGCCGGACGCCGGAGTTGTGCGCCGGCAATCACACGCCGCTGGTAATCAAAACGGTACCGAAACTGTGTATAAACGGGATCTGTGCCTTCAAACGCCTCTATGTTCCGCGCATCGACACGCGTGACTAACTCATGATGCGCCTGCGTGAACACCTCGCGCGCGTACGCTATATTATTAGGTGAGGAATCGTTGCTGATCGTCACAAACGGCAACAAATCGCGAATCTCGTAATCGGCAAGGGACGGAATCAGCCGCAACTCATACAGCGACTCAAACGGATGTTTGTACGCGTACAGCAAAATATCATCTATCTGGCGAGGGGAAAGGAAATACAGTTGACTCAGTTCCTCATCATTCGTATTGTTCAAGTCAATAGGGCTCTCGTGTAGCGCGAAGAGGTCGTTTTGCAGTTGCTCGTAATCCACTTCGCCTAATTCTGTCGCCGCATTGTAGATGTCCAACACGATGTCATCAATCGTGTAGTTGAAAGTTCTAATCTCCTTCGGAGAACGATCTGAATGTATGGAAAGTTGAAGGTTGAAAGGTTCCTCCGCATATAAACCAACCCCCAACCAAAGCGCCATGATTGATAGAATATACCGTTTCACGGTGCAAAAGTACAAAAAATCTTGCACATATGCAAAAAAAGTTGTACCTTTGTGGCGTTTTATGACCAAAAAGCAGATATACCATATTATCGAATGGCTTATAGCCGCTGCGGCGTGCGGATACTTGGTGTACCGGCTCGTGGTGTTCGATGACTATGCCTCCGTTTGGGCCGGTCTGCGCACTATGAACGCTTGGCAGTGGGGCGCGTTGGCGCTCTGCGTGGCGCTTATGCCGCTGAACATGACTATCGAAGCCTGGCGCTGGAAGACCCTCATCCCCATGCCCTGGCTGGAAGCGCATAGACAGGTGTATTACAGTAAGTTAGCCGGTCTTATCACCCCTTGGAAACTCGGAGAATACCCCGCGCGGGCGGTGTTGATGAGCAGTCAGCCATCAGCAGTCAGCGATCAGAAATCCATCTGGTCGCGTGTGCTCTCGATGGGAGCGGTAGGCTCCGCGACCATGACGATGGCGATCCTGATCGCAGGCGGAATTGCATTGATAGCACAAGTGCTGTTTATGGAGAGTTTGGATGCTTTTGTCATCTCATATAGGTATTGTAACCTCTTCGTCGCAGTACTGCTCCTGCTGATCATTGCGTTGGTCTTGGCACCGCGGCTGTTGAGACGGTGGGCGACGGTGTCGCATAAACTGGTGCTGGTGAGTGTCGGGCAGAGTCTCGTGCGGCTGTTGTGCTGGTGCGTACAACTGGGGTTGGTGCTCTATGCACTAGGAGGACTAGGAGACCTAGGAGTCCTAGAAATCCTTGAACAAACCGCCATCTATTACCTGCTCGTGACTATCACGCCTAACGTGCCGATCGCCGAAGTAGGGGTGCGCGGAGCGTGGGCGATCCTGCTCTTCGGAACACCCAACGCCGCCTTGGCCGGCGTCTTGCTTTGGGCAATAAATACCTTGTTACCTTGCCTTGTTTGGCCTTTTTTACGTAAAAATGAAAAATAATTTGCGTAATTGAGAATTTTTTTGTAATTTTGTAGCCGAATTGCTAGTAAGCTAGACTACTAGACGATTAGAATACTGGAAAACAATTAACACTAAATAACCATGAACATTAATTTTCAAATTCACTATCGTGCCGAGTACGGGCAATCTTTGTGCGTGATTGAGACGCATGAGTCGATTTTGGGTTGGACCGAGAAATCGCCGTTGGTGTTGAATTGTCAGGGAACAGACTTCTGGCAATGCAATGTGCCTATCAGCGATTTTCCGACCGGTATTCAGTATAAATATGCCATCCGTTTGCAGGACGGAGGTTATATCTACGAGGCCGGCGAACCGCGTCATCTGGCGCTGAAGGCTGCCGACAAGAATATCGTTGTTCGCGATGCTTGGCAGGCCAGCACTTACGAGGACAGTTTCTATACCACCGCTTTCCTCAAATCGCTTTTCAAACGTCAGAAACCGGCGAAAGTGAAAGCCCCGAAGGGTACTATTCGTTTCTCCATCGACCTGCCGCAGATCCTGCCGACGCAAGGTGTGGCAATCATCGGTAACTGCGATGCGCTGGGTAACTGGGACGCTGCTAACCGCTTGGTAATGAGCGACGCCGAGTTCCCGCTCTGGCGTGCGGACATCGAGGTGAAAGGCCAAGATATAGTGGAATACAAATATATCGTTTATGATCTGAAGACCGGCGCCGTAGTGGATACCGAGTGGGGTGAGAACCGCCAGATCTGGGGCGTTGAGAAAGGACAGGTGATCTATCAGAACGACCGCGCTTTCCGTCGTACCCAACCGCGTTGGAAGGGATCCGGTGTGGCCGTTCCTGTTTTCTCGCTGCGTACGGACGAAGGTTTCGGTATCGGTGAGTTCCAGGACCTCAAGAAGATGGCAGACTGGGCTGCGGCTACGGGACAACAGATGATTCAGACCCTGCCGATCAACGATACGACGCTTCGTCACAATAATTTGGACAGCTATCCGTACAATGCCGTTTCGGTCTTCGCACTCCATCCGATATACATCAATATTGAGAAAATGGGTCGTCTGACACCGGCACAGAAGAAGAAATACGAGGCACAGAAAGCGGAACTGAATGCGCTTAATTTTGCTGACTACCAGAACGTCTATGACGCGAAGATGGTGTTCTTCAAAGTGCTGTACAAACAAGATAAGGACGCGCTGTTCAGCAGCGAGGAATACAAGGCATTCATTGCTAAGAACGACAGTTGGCTGGAGCCGTACGCTGAGTTCCTGCACAAACGCGACAAACAACCGAAGGACTTCTACGAGTACCTTCAGTTCCACGCTGACAAGCAATTGGCTGAGGCTGTGGACTATGCGCACTCCATCGGCGTAGCCATGAAGGGTGATATACCTATCGGTATTAGTCCAGACTCCGTGGACGCTGCCGTTTATCCGGAGCTCTTCAACCTGGACGCATCTGCCGGTGCACCGCCCGATGATTTCTCCATCAGCGGACAGAACTGGGGCTTCCCGACCTATAACTGGGATAAGATGGCGGAGGATAACTTCGGCTGGTGGCAACGCCGCTTCCAAAAGATGCAGGATTATTTCGATGCGTACCGCGTAGATCACATCCTCGGATTCTTCCGTATCTGGCAAATGCGCAAGCAGGATGTATGGGGACTCTGCGGACACTTCGTTCCGGCACTTCCGTACAGCTATGATGATCTCTGCGCACAAGGTGTATGCCTCGATTGGGACCGAATGACCAAACCGTATATCCGCTCGAACTTCCTTGGCGATGTGCTTGGCTTCGATACCGAATGGGCAAAGCAGAATGCACTCCAGACGCATGATAATTATATCTATTGGTTCCGTCCGGAATTTGATACGCAACTGAAGGTGCAAGAGTGGGCTGATCGTCTGCTCGGCGATGAGA
>JAFPGA010000188.1 GCA_017423085.1 Paludibacteraceae bacterium
CGTTGATAGTGGTCTCTTTCTGGAAACCATAGTCCTCGTAGATCTTAAGCAGGTAGTCATAGAGCGTCATGCCGTTGTCTTTCGCATACGCAGCAATCTCGCAGATGAGGCAGATAGCCGAAGGCGAACATTTATCGCGAACAGCGTCGTACGGCAGGAAGCCGAAACTCTCCTCACCACCACCGATATATTTGCGTTTGCCTTCCCACATACGAATACGGTTCGCAATCCACTTGAAGCCCGTGTACTCATCGGTCAGCGTAACACCCTGTGCATCAGCAATCTTACGAATGAGCTCTGAGGTAACAATGGTCTTCACGATGTACATGTCATCGCGCATCTTGCCCAGACGCTTCATGTTATTGATAATGTAGTAGTGGTACATGATGTTGGTCTGGTTTCCGTTGATGATCACCCACTCGCCCTTGTTGTCGCGGCAAACAATAGCGATACGGTCAGCATCCGGGTCGGAAGCGATCACGAGGTCAGCGCCCAGTTTCGTACCCAGTTTCATACCCAGCGTCATAGCCTCAGCGTTCTCGGGGTTCGGGGAAACGACTGTCGGGAAATTACCGTCGATGACCATCTGCTCGGGTACTACGTGGATGTTCTGGAAGCCCCAGCTGCGGAGACACATCGGCACGATCTGACGGCCGGCACCGTGCATCGGGGTATAAACGATATTGAGGTCTTTCTGACGAAGGATCGAGTCTTGGTCGATCATGACGTCCTTAACCGCCATCATGTAGTCGTAGTCCATCTCACCGCCGATGATCTCGATGAGGTCTTTGTTAGCTTCCCACTTTACATCCTCCATGCGCACTTTGTTCACCTCGTCGATGATACCTTGATCGTGCGGTTGGAGCACCTGCGAACCATCCTCCCAGTAAGCCTTGTATCCGTTGTACTCTTTGGGGTTGTGCGAAGCGGTGACGTTGACACCACCCTGGCACTTGAGGTGACGGATAGCGAAACTAACCTCCGGAGTCGGACGGAGCGACTCGAACAGGTACACCTTGATACCGTTAGCCGAGAAGACGTTGGCTACGGTCTCGGCGAAGAGACGACCGTTATTACGGCAGTCATGACCTACCACAACAGCCACCTGACCGTTCTGTACGTGCTCGAAACCACCTTCACGCTGCACCTTGAGCAGGTAGTTAGCGTAACCCTGAGTAGCCTGAGCCACAATGTATTTATTCATTCGGTTAGTACCTACACCCATAATACCGCGCAAACCGCCGGTACCGAATTCGAGGGTGCGATAGAAAGCGTCGATGAGCTCGGTCTTGTCCTCTGCGTCCATCAGGGCTTTCACCTCTGCACGTGTCTGTGCGTCAAACGGTTCGCGAGTCCATACCTCAGCGACTTCCATTACTTTTTTCAATTCGTCTGTCATAATGGTAAAAAATTTAATGATTAATATTTTTGTTAATTATTCTTTCACTTTGTAGATGGCGTCCAGATTACGAACGAAACCGTCGAAGTCGAGTCCGTAACCGATCACAAACTCATCCGTTATCTCGTGTCCGACGTAGTCGGGTTTGGCATCTTCGTACTCCAACTTATTGGGTTTGAACAGCATCGAAGCCACACGAACGGACGTAGCCCCGAGTCCGCGCAAATGCGCTTTGAGCTGATGAATCGTCAGTCCCGTATCCACAATATCCTCCACGATCACGACGTCGCGGTTGTCCACCACTTGCTGTAAAGGCACAATGAACTCCAACTGCCCGGTCGAGGACATGCCCCAATAGGAACTGACGCGGATGAACGTGACCTCACAACGCACGTTCTCCAACGCACGGAGCAGGTCTGCCGCAAACACAAACGCGCCGTTGAGCACCACAACAAAAAGCGGCTCCTTGTCGGCATAATCCGCGCTGATCTGTTTGGCTACTTGCTGTACGTCCTTCGCAATCTCTTTCGGCGTCAGCCATTCATCAAAATGATACCCTTGTTCGTCAATCGTTCTCATACTGTTGAAAAAGAAAATCATTATACGGATATCGCTTCACGTGAATCGCTTTGATGCGGTCATACATCAGCGCACGCAAGGCGTCAATATTCTCTTTTTTCTTCGCCGAGATGAAAATGCAGTCGTCACCGAGTCGGGACATCCATGATTTCTCCAGATCCTCGAGCGACAGGTTCTCCCGCTGAATAGGCGTGATATCATCTTCCTCTTTGGGCGTATAAGTGAAGTTATCTATCTTGTTAAAGATCACAATAGTAGGCTTGTCCTCTTTGCAGATGTCCGCAATCGTCTGCTCCACCACTTCATACTGCTCCTCGAAATTCGGGTGGCTGATATCCACCACATGAATGAGCAGATCCGCTTCGCGCACTTCGTCCAGCGTCGATTTGAAAGACTCCACCAAGTGATGCGGCAGTTTGCGGATGAAACCGACCGTGTCGGACAGCAAGAACGGCAGGTTCTCAATAGTGACCTTACGAACCGTAGTATCGAGCGTAGCAAACAGTTTGTTCTCCGCAAACACATCGGATTTGGAGAGCAGGTTCATGAGGGTCGATTTGCCGACGTTGGTGTAGCCGACTAACGCCACACGCACCATCTTACCGCGGTGCTGGCGCTGCGTCGCCATCTGTTTGTCGATGGTCTTGAGTTGCTCGCGCAGCAAGGCGATGCGCTGCCCGATGACCCGTTTGTCCGCCTCGATCTGCGTCTCACCCATACCACGGTTGGTACCGCCACCGCCTCGCTGACGATCCAAGTGCGACCACATACGTGTCAGGCGCGGAAGCATGTACTGCAGATGCGCCATCTCGACCTGCGTCTTGGCGTAACTCGTCTGCGCGCGCTGCAGGAAAATCTCCAAAATCAATATCGTGCGGTCTATCACACGGACATTCGCCGGATGTTTTTCCCGATGGTTGATCGCTTTCTCCAGATTACGTATCTGCCGCGGGCTCAACTCATCATCAAAGATGACTACGTCAATCGGTTCGTCTCCGTGCTCGCGCCCGATGATATACTGGCGAATCTCCTCCAACTTACCTTCGCCTACATACGTAGCCGTATTGGGCTGGTCGAGGCGCTGGGTGAATCGCTTGACGGGCACGATACCGTGTGTGTCCGCCAGAAACGCCAACTCATCCAAGTACTCTTTGGTACGCTCTTCAGGTTGGTTGGGCGTGATCAAACCCACTAACACGGCATGTTCTATGTACGGTTTTATTTCTATCATGAATTTCGGCGCAAAGTTACACAAAAAAAATGACATATGCAAGCATATGCCATTCTTTTTCGATTTTTTCGCAAAATTACTTACGAATACCGAGTTCTTTGATGATTGCGCGGTAACGCTCGATGTCTTTTGCCTTCAGGTAGTCCAACATACGACGACGCTTACCTACCAGAGTAGTCAGTGCGCGCTCTGTACCGAAGTCCTTACGGTTTTCCTTCAGGTGCTCGGTCAGGTGGTTGATACGGAAGGTGAACAAAGCGATTTGGCTCTCAGCAGAACCGGTGTTTTTTGCATCGTTGCCGTATTTTGCGAACAACTCAGCTTTCTTTTCAGGAGTTAAATACATGATGTAATTTAATTTTGCTTTCAGCACTCAGCTTTCAGTATTCAGCTTTCTGATAACTGACGGCTGATGGCTGATA
>JAFPGA010000189.1 GCA_017423085.1 Paludibacteraceae bacterium
CAGACTCCTGTATTGCTCAAGACCAATAGTGGCAAATGGCTCAATATCCACGAGGCAGCTTTGATGGATTATTCGTGCATGCACCTCAATTTGGATGAAAGCACGATGACTTTCACCTCATGGCTCACGCCGGATATCGATGGCACGAAAGGCCATATCCAGACCGATGCGGTCAGCCCCTGGCGTGTGATCATGGTAGGCGAGACGGCGAAGGACATCCTCGCATCCCGTATCGTACTCAACCTTAATGAGCCTTGTAAAATCGAAGACACATCCTGGATCAAGCCGATGAAGTACGTCGGCGTATGGTGGGAGATGATTACCGGTAAGGGCGATTGGTCTTATACATGGGATTTTCCGTCTATTCATATTGGTAAGACCGATTATACGAACGCCAAACCGCACGGACGCCACTCGGCTAATACGGCAAACGTGAAACGCTATATCGATTTCGCAGCGAAATACGGCTTTGACGGCGTGCTCGTCGAGGGTTGGAATATCGGTTGGGAAGACTGGTTCGGCAACGAGAAAGACTTCGTCTATGACTTCGTGACGCCGTATCCCGATTTCGATGTGGAGGGTATCCATGATTACGCCAAGTCCAAAGGCGTGAAGATGATCATGCACCATGAGACTTCGGGTGCTATCCGTAACTACGAGCGCTGGCTCGATACGGCGTACCAGTTCATGAACAAGTACGAGTATCCGGCTGTCAAATCCGGTTATGTAGGCAATATCCTGCCCATCGGCGAGCACCATTACTCCCAGTTCATGAATAACCATTATCAGTACTGTATCGAGAAAGCCGCCAAATACCATATCATGGTCAATGCCCACGAGGCTGTTCGTCCTACCGGTATCTGCCGAACATGGCCGAATCTCATCGGCAATGAGTCCGCACAAGGAACGGAGTATCAGGCGTTCGGCGGTTCGGCGCCTAACCATACTACTATGCTGCCCTTCACGCGTCTTATCGGCGGTCCGATGGACTACACGCCGGGTATCTTTGAGAACGATATCCATAAGCTGAATCCGAATAGTACTTCATGGTGTAACACCACGCTCTGTAACCAACTCTCGCTCTATGTCACCCTCTACAGCCCGCTGCAGATGGCGGCGGACCTGCCCGATAACTACGAGCGTTTCCGCGATGCGTTCCAATTCATCGTTGATGTGCCGGTGGCATGGGATACCGTGTATTATCTCGAAGCGGAACCCTATGAGTATGTCACTATCGCCCGTAAGCAGAAAGATAAAGATGCATGGTTCGTCGGTTCTACCAACGGATACGACCCGCGTACCGCAACCATCGACCTCTCTTTCCTGCCTGCCGGTAAGAAATATACGGCTACTATCTATGCCGATGCCAAGGATGCGCATTATAAGACCAATCCGCAGGCTTATACGATAACAAAGAAAACTGTGACATCCAAAACCCTGCTCAAACTCTTCACAGCCGCCGGTGGTGGATGCGCCATCAAAATTGAACCGAAAAAATAATAACACCTTAAATTATAGTATTATCATGAAAAAATTATTTTTACTAGGGGCTATTGCCCTGTTAGGCTCACTAAGTTTGTTGGCAACAACGTATCCGACAACGATGTATATGATTGGTGACGCCACGGCTGCCAAATGGTCATTAGGTACACAAGCAATGACGACTGTATCCGATGGTGTTTA
>JAFPGA010000190.1 GCA_017423085.1 Paludibacteraceae bacterium
AATTGATATTGCTCCCAGATGGGGTCCCAGTGCAGCTCATTCGAATTGGACAGCAGCACTGTCTTATATCCCGCTTTGCGCAAAGCGGCTATATAATCCAATCGTTCCTGGGGCAGTTCATCCACCATACTCAACCATGCCTCGCGTATCTGCCCTGTCGTCGTGCCCGGATAGCAAGACTCCTGTAAGGTATGCAGAAAAGCATCGGAGCTGATATTCCCGTACTCATAGTCATGCATCAACTGCTTGGTGGCCGCACTCACGGCTACCACTCCTTCGCCTTCATCGTCAATACCGAGGATATTGCGCACATTCTCAGCACCCATCAAACGCTTGAAATGTGCCACACAACGGGGCACATCCAAGTTGATAATCACTCCGCCTAAATCAAAAACAACCGTAGTAAACATTTTGCGATTTGTTGAGTTATTTTACTTTTTGTCCGGTAAGAGTATAACGTGTTCCGTCCGATTGAACGACAAAGAATTGTCCATCCTTAATCTCCTTTGTGCGCTGAATATTGTCACCTTGTATAGTCTCCATTCCTTCCGGATTCAACGGAGCATTTTGAGAAATTACCACACTCGCGCCCAAGTAGTTATAGCCTGTAGCGGATTCCCACATGTTCACATTCGCACACCGGATGGCATACCGCGGATCGGAAGCGATTGATGCATACTTGTCCGGCAGGTACAGATAGAGTTTGTACGTACCCTCTAAAATGTCCGATGAAACCGGCAATTGTTCATCAATCACACTAATCACTCCGTTCGGCAACCACCTGCGCGGATCGGAGGAAATAGGTAACCTGTATTCGAGTGACGGATTCGACTGCGCACGCAGCACCAGATAGACCGGACGCTCATTGTAAATCGGTGCATAACCGTCATTGCGGAGACGAATGGTCACGTTCATTACCCCGCCCGGAGCCGCCTGGTCGCTAAACTGTCCGTCCAACAGATTATACCGGTAGCCCATATGAATATTGAGCGTATCGAACAATCCGCTGCTACGCCATCTGTCCGTCACCGGCTCGGCATAGGAGGAGCCACAGAATGACCAGTGGTAGGTACTCATCTCGGACGGCGCTTGTGTATAGCGTTGTGCCGCCAGAGCATCGTCGTCATCTATATTCGTCTCTCCGCCGTTCGGCACGTACAATGTCTCTGTTGCGATATACTGCCTTACCAGCGGATCGTCATCTTCTTCATCACTGGCATACGTACCCATATTGCCCCAATCGTGCAGAAAAGCATCATTATGGCATCCCCAACGCGCTCTCATCGAGCCGTTGAACCCTTCACTTGCACTCAAGGGAGTGGTGCTACCGAAATACTCGGTCTTCAGCATAGGATAGCGGAAAAGGACAAAGCGGTCCGTCGGTACATTTTCAAACAAGTATTGAATCACCTTTCTGCGGTTCTCGTTCATATGCTGGCTCTCGTTACCGTAATTGGCGGTGTAGTACCACTCGCCCCATACTCCTACAAATCCAGCCTCAATGACATAAATCACATCGGCATTAGCTGCCAAATGCGGGTTGAGCTGCTCCAGATGGCGTTTCACCCATGCCGGTGTAGCATCCACCTTGTCACTCTCCCGCTCCGAGTATGCAAAGCGCAACACACATTTCATACCGTTGCTGCGCAGCACCTGCATGTCTTCGTCAAAAGCGTTCAAAATGGCAGTAGGCAGATCCTGACTCTTGAAATTACCGAAGTTGTACAGCACCACCGCCAAGGTCATCTTGTCCTCGATACCCCATTCATCATCCATTTCATTTTTGATTACATACGGATGACTGACCGACACTTTGGCACTCAGTTCCTCTGTAAAACCACGCTCGGGATTTCGGAACACCGTTGTATTATCCGGCGTGTACGTCACCACAGCAGCTTGCATCGCCAAAACGGCACATATGAGCATTCCTGCCACACATAAAAACTTTTTCATACCAATGATATTTTAAAATTATGAGACTGCAAAGGTAGTGCTTTTTTTTGATATATGCAAAAAAATATGGATTTTTATAAGCTCCGGCACGAAAAAATGTTGTAAAATTTGCATATTTGCAATTTTTATAGTACCTTTGTACGCTTTTTTGAAAAACAGTATGAAAATTATTACAACTCCGATTGAGGGATTATTGGTGATTGAGCCGCAGGTGTTCAAAGATGCGCGCGGCTATTTCGTAGAGACGTACAACGAGCAGCGCTACCGCGAAGCGGGTATAGACGCTCATTTTGTACAGGACAATCAGTCTTGTTCTTCGTATGGCGTGGTACGCGGTTTGCATTTCCAGCTTCCGCCCTACACCCAGGCGAAACTGGTATGCTGCACCGTAGGACGTGTGCTGGATGTGGCTGTTGATCTGCGCAAGAGCAGTCCGACTTACGGTCAATGGTACAGCGTGGAGCTGAGCGAAGAGAACAAAAGGCAGTTCTTTATCCCGAAAGGATTTGCGCACGGTTTCTCAGTGTTGAGCAACCAGGCTATTTTTACCTACAAGTGCGATAACCTCTACCACCCCGAGGCGGATGGTGGCATCCTTCTCAACGATCCCGATATCGCCATCGACTGGCAGGTGCCGGAAGAACTGCGCATCATCAGTGCCAAAGACACCAACCATCCGTTCCTCAAGGACTTTGACAACCCGTTTTGATTTACCATTTGGTCATTTACCATGTTCCATTTATTGAGTCATTTAGTCATTTAGATATGAATATTCTTATAACAGGCAGTAACGGCCAATTAGGCAACGAGGTGCGCGTGCTGAGCGCACAGCACTCCAAGCATCGCTACTTCTTTACCGATGTAGCAGAACTGGACATCACGGACAACCAAGCCGTGTCCGCTTTCGTGGCCGAGAATGCGATTGACCTGATTGTTAACTGCGCCGCTTACACCAACGTGGACAAGGCGGAGGAGGATGAGGCTACCGCCATGAAGATTAACGCCGAGGCACTCTCCGTGCTGGGTGGCCAGGGTGTCCGCGTAATACATGTATCCACCGACTATGTCTTCTCCGGTGACGAACATGTACCCTGCCGCGAATCCGATCCCGTAGCTCCCCGTACTGCTTACGGACGCACCAAGTACGAAGGTGAGAAACGACTGCTTGCCGTTTGTCAGGACGCGGTCATTCTCCGCACGGCGTGGTTGTATTCCTCGTTCGGCAATAACTTCGTCAAAACGATGATACGCCTGGGACATGAGAAAGAGACACTCGGTGTCGTCTTTGACCAGATAGGTACTCCTACCTATGCAGCCGATCTGGCACAAGCCATCTTCACGGTCATCGAGTCTCCCGTCTGGCACCCCGGCATCTACCATTTCACCAACGAGGGTGTCTGCTCATGGTATGATTTCACCATCACTATTCACGAACTCGCCGGTATCAAAACCTGCAAAGTGTCACCGATCCTGTCGGAAGAATACCAATACCGCACTCCCCGCCCGCACTATAGCGTACTGGACAAATCAAAGTTCAAAAAGACCTTCGGAGTGGAGATTCCCTATTGGCTCGACGGACTCAAACGCTGCATGAAAGAGTTGGAACAATGAAAGAGATTCTGGATTTTCTGACAGAGTTGTCGGTCAACAACAACCGCGAGTGGTTTGCCGAACATAAGGAGTGGTACCAACGGTGCTACGTCCGTTTCAATGAGTTTTCGGCAGAGTATATCAAGCGGCTCGCGGAATTAGATCCCTCTCTTGCTATCTTACAACCCAAGGACTGCGTATGGCGCATCTACCGCGATGTACGCTTCTCGCATGACAAACGACCGTACAAAGAGTGGTTCGGTTGTTTTCCCGCAACCGGTGTACCGGGTCAACCCAAGACCTTCGGCAAAAAATCCATGCGGGGCGGCTACTACGTACATATCCAACCGGGGCAATGCATGTTCGCCGGAGGTATTTGGGATCCGGGCAAAGAACTGTTAGACGCGCTCCGCAAAGAGATAGAAGCCAATTACGAAGAAGTGGAGGACATCATGGCTTCGCCGTCCTGGCAGAAATATTTCCCGCAGGATTTTGATCCGTATTGGGGTATGCTCAAGAAAGCACCCGCCGGTTTCGACCCCGCGTTCAAGCATATCGACTGGCTCAAACACAAGACATACACCTTCAGCACACCGCTGACCGATGAGGAGGTCTGTTCGCCCGATTTCATCGAACATATCATGGATATTGCAGCCGCAGCCAAACCGATGAATGATTTTTTGAACTACACGTTTGAGGAGTACGGCGAATTCCCCAGTAGGTGCTGCTAAAAGAAAGTTCGGTCCCATAGTTCAACGGATAGAATACGAGTTTCCTAAACTTTAGATCCGAGTTCGATTCTCGGTGGGACTACAAAACAAAACTTTAAACAGAACAAAAAACATACTATCACCATGAGAAACAAATGGTTTCTGATTTTAACGGCACTCTGCGTCTCGGGCGCAGTACAGGCGTATAATGACACCATTATCCGCCATTTCACAGATACAGTGACCACGGTCACGATGGTGCCGGACAGCACGCTCAAGCAGCGTGAAGTAATTATCCCTGCCGATTCTGCGGACAAAAGAGGACACTATGTCGAAGCGCATGTAGGCTTGGGCTACGGTTCGATGGGTTATGAACTGCAAGGCGCACAGAACTACGTCAACGGTTCGTTCAGTGCGCTGCTGCAAGCACAGTACGCTTATTTCTTTACGCCCAACTGGGGTATCGGTGCCGGTTTATGGTTCACCAACTACACCTCCCACGCCCATATAGGCGGTGCGTACACATGGCTGGATCAGACGGACACGGATCTGGAGCAGCACTATGACCACACGGCCAATGTTCTTCGCTGGCGCGAGCGCGAGACGATACATAATATAGGTATTCCTGTCTCGGCGCAGTTCCAGTATCAGAAAGAGGACTGGAAAATGCGTATCTTTGCGTCTTTAGGTCTCGCTCCGGCTTTCTCGGTTTCCAAGAGATACAAGGTATTGAATGGTCAGATTGCTCATGAGGGATATTATCCGGCATGGAAACTGACACTGACCGACATGCATGAGTTCGGCACAAAGAACTACGAGAACGAAGCCTGTGCCAAGGGCCAAATGGACGTACGCGCTCAGGTGGATCTGTTTGGCGATGCAGGAGTGCTGCTGCCGATGACCAAACAGATAGACCTGTTCCTTGGCGGTTATTTCAACGTATCCCTCAATAACGCCAACTGCTCCGCTCCGCAAGCGCTGGGTTGGAAAGATAACACGTTCACGTTCATGAACGACTACCAGGGAGCTTACAAACTCGACATGGCTACTGCCTCCCATCCTTGGGAACTCGGTGTTAAAGTCGGTATCCATTGGCACTATATCGCAGCGCCGAAGCACGAGATGGAAGACTACTTTGAGTACTTCCAGCGTCCGGACACTTCCGTTCGTTATATCGCCCGTGCGGATACCTCCATCATCGAGTATCCGGATCCGGTTGACACGATTCCCGAACCGATCATCGAAGTGGCAAAAGAAGTGGAGAAATTCAACAAGATTTACTTCGCTTTCGACAGCTATCAGTTGACCAACAAAGCGAAGAACTACCTCAATTCGATTGTAGAGGCACTCAACCGCGTACCGGAAGCCAAGATTGCTATTGACGGTCACGCATCGTCGGAAGGTCAGACGGAGTACAACGATATCCTGTCTGCTAACCGTGCCCAAGCGGTGGCTGACTACCTCGTTAATCAAGGTGTGGACAAGAACCGTATTGTAACTGTCGGTCACGGCTCACGTATCCCGAATGAAGATACCGAGTACGAAGAGATGAACCGCGACAGACGTGTAGAGGTCAAAGTGGTGTTAAACGAAAATGATATCATCAATCAATAAGGAGGACAGACAAATGAAAACGACACGATATATTCTATTAGGTCTCTTGATGAGCGTAGCGCTGAGTGTCAGTGCACGTATGTATACATCGGGCGAGGCTATCTTTGTCAACGTGAACCAGGGTGACGCTATCGGCGATTGGTCAAAAGACGGAGCAAATATATACATATATATGTTCCAGTCCACCAACAGCAGCAACTATCTGTGGATCACCATGTCACCTCTTTACACAGGAAGCAAGGTGTACAAAGGCACACTCCCGTCCAATATTGAGCCTTGGTATGACAGACTGATTGTGACACGAGGAACAGCAGCCGGCTGGGGAAGTGAAAAGTGGAACCAAACAGACAACATCACCATCCCGGATGGGGAAAGATGGAACTGTGTATATAACTTTGCTGATGCAAGCAACCGGTGGAAGTTATACACCCCTGCGGCTGCCGGTATCCCCGCTTATGCCGGACAAGCGACAGCAGAAGTCATTTCCGTATGTCCCAATGCCAAAAACGATCCTCTTGCGCTACGTCCTAAATTGAACGAAGACACAACCGGTTATTTATATACAGATGTCGTTGCGTACGCATGGTACACGTCTTTGAACGGAACCAATTGGACCGCTGTAAAAAGTTATGCAGGTACCTATCGCAACGACTCGGAGGAGAATATAGAAGACAAAGATTTTTTCACCACATTGCCTGATCCGATTCCCGCAGGTGGTATCTATTATTACCTTTTCTCCAATCTCCCGAAAGGAAGACGTCTGGTACATGTCATCCCTAATGCACCCAAATGTGCATTGGATTGTGAAATCACCTCTTTTGAAACAGCCATCTCTGCCGTGAATGCAGACGACAACACCTACACGCTGGATGGTATGGTCGCTTTCGGTGAACCGAATGGTAACCTTGTTATTTCATGCGACGGGAAAGATACCACTATCACCAGCCCCAAGAGTCCGCAAGCATTCTCGCTGCACGGTGTTCCGGCAGCTGTAGTGAACGGACGAACCACCAAAGCATATGCCTATTTCACCGGTAACGGCGCTTGCCGAGACTCCATCGTAGTCGATGTGCCCAATGCCACGGAAGCTGTGGCGGTTGTTACGCGCGATTCACTCACAGGCAAAACCATCACGCTTACTCCTGTTGATTATGACCCGGCTAACATCTATGTATGGCTGGCCAACGGAGATACCATCCCGGGAGCGCCGCAAGTGCTGGTGGTAGATCCGTTCTCCATCGACACCTCAGTCACTTATACCTATAAGGAGTATTATCCCGCGAGTGGTGACATGGACGATATGATGGACAACGGCGGATATGAAGCGGATAACAGTGACAGCAAATACGGCACCTATGGCAGCACCAGCCTTATCAGTGACTATGATTTCTGGGGATATTTCGACCAGACAAGTAACACGCAAATCAATTTTTATGACAACACCGCAGCGGATATCAACCCGAGTGGAAAGAACAGTAACGGTTTTGCCATTGTTCAGAATGCTTATAATTTCTATCCTACTTTCTCTACTATCACTGCGCGTGAAGGAAACCATTTCGCACTCTTTGATGCCGCAACCGGTAGTGCCGGAGGTAATAAAAAAGCATGGTACGCCACGACTGCCAAAAACAGCAAGCTCAAACTGCAACAGGGTACCACCTATGTCCTCTCTTTCTGGGCTGCCAACATCAATAACTACGGTGAGATGGATAACGCGGCACGGTTCCGGTTCTATATCGAAGATATCTCCGGTCCGACACCCGTTAAGTTAGATTCATCGGAGGTATTGGATCTGAGTTTGCCCGAGTACCGCAATAACTTGTGGCACCAATGCTCCAAGACCTATACGGCCAAAGCGGATTACAATAACATCCGCATTTCCGTGGTCAACCTTAATACACGTACACTGCATATCGGTAATGACTTTGCGCTGGATGACATTCAGTTCCACCCGATAAGCAGTGTCTCCAAAGTAGTCAAATCGCAACAGCAGTTTGTTGTCACTGCGCACGAACCGAAAATAGATGCCTTCACGGCTACGGTAAAACCTGTACAATGTGATGAAACAGACTACACCATCGCCATGCATGTGGAGTACCAGAATCCGTACGGACAGTTGTATATCCATGACATCACCCGGGACACCACCTACAAATACACGGTGCCGGCTGTTGCCTTTGACACCAAAGTGAATTTCGACCAAGACATTATCATCAAGACGAAAGAGCCGACCCATAACTGGGAAGTCTATTTCTCCGAATGGACCACAGCCCGACTTACGACCTCTACCGCTATCCCGGGCTTCCCTGCCATTGACACGGCGAAGATCGCGTTCAGCGAACCGGGGTGTACGGATTTGACCACTACGCTCACGTTCGACCTCGACTACACTTACCAGCAAGGTACACTGACCTATTGGGTGGACGCATTGCCCAAACAGACGGCAACCTACAGCGTAGCCGACCAGAGCAAGCAGACCTTGACCGGATTGAGCGTGACGGATATTCCGGCGGACGGCAAAACACATACGCTGCATGTCTCCTTCGACGGTGCCAACAGTTGTATCAAGAGTTACAACCTGCCGGCGGTACCCTTCTCGCCGGTCATCAACAGCGTGACCGTGTCTGGCGTACCGGCTACTGTGTCCTGCGACGATAACGACTATACCATTACCGTCACTATCGTCACTCCGTACGACGCGACGGGACGCAATATCGTACTGTCCGGTGCCAAGGACACAACGATAGTAGCCACCGGCACATCAACTGTGGTCACCATTAAGAAGACCGATATCGGCGGTGCGGCACAGACCGTGACAGCCGCATATGAGGCCACTCCGGCATGCAGCCTGACGAGTGCATCCTTCACTCCGCCGGTTCACTCAATGCCGGTCATCACCGTTTCGCCCACCGGTCTTGTCTGCGACGACGCAACCCAGATAGAGCTGCCGTTCACGATCGTCAGCGGAGCACCGGACACCTACGACCTCGCCCTCGGCACTACCCATTATGCCGGTAGCGTATCGGGTTCGGATCTCGTGTTCACCCTGACTTCCGCTCCGACAGCAGGAGACTACACCGCCGTCGTGACCGCAAGCACCACCGGTTCGGACTGCTCGACACCGGTGAACGTGAACATCACAATCGCGTTGGGCAACAGTATGCTCAGCAAATGGACCGATGTACTGTTTGTCAACAATGCTGCCGGACGCTTCGTCAGCTACCAGTGGTATAAGAACGGCGCGGAGATGAGCGGCGAGACCATGCAGCGTCTCTACGACCCGAACGGCCTGAGCGGCACGACGGATGAGTACATGTGCCGGATGACCACTACGGACGGCCAGACCATCTATACCTGCCCGCAGACCTTCGACGCCGTCACACCGAGTCGTACACTGAGCACCGGCAGCGAAGTGCAGGTAATCGGTATCTACGACAGTATGGGTCGCCCGGTATCGGGTCAACCCGGCAAAGGCATCTATATCGTGATTGAAGAACTGGACGGCGAACGCAACGCGAAGAAGATCATTGTGAATGAGTAAAAAGAAAGCGGCATATTACGTTGTGTGGGTTGGCAAAACACCCGGTATCTATGATAACTGGGAAGACTGCGAAGCACAAGTGAAAGGCACAGCGGGGGCGAAATACAAAGGTTTCGCTTCCCGCGAAGCCGCCGAACAGGCTTTTGCGGATGGAGCCGACAAGCACATCATCCGCAAACCCAAAGAAGCCGTCAGCAATCAGCCATTAGCTATCAGTAGCCATCCCATCCTCCCCGCCCTGGCGGTGGATGCGGCGTGCAGCGGCAACCCGGGTGTGATGGAGTTCCGCGGCGTGATAGCCGACACGGGCACGGAGGTGTTTCACCGCGGACCGTTCCAAGCAGGAACGAATAACATCGGTGAGTTCCTTGCTATCGTGTTAGGGCTGGCGTACCTCAAGCAGAACCATCTCCCTTGGGCGCTCTACTCCGACAGCCGGACAGCGCTGGCGTGGCTCAAGAAGAAACACGCCGATACCAAAATCGAGTGGAACGCGTCCAATCAAGACCTGTTTTACATGATCCGCAAAGCGGAAATGTGGCTGCACGACAACACATGGACCACGCCGGTTTATAAATGGGACACGAAAAAATGGGGAGAGATACCGGCAGATTTTGGACGCAAGTAGCCTGTTTTTGATAAAAATACTATACAAAATTTAATTTTTTATACGAATTATTTTCGTATATAAAAAAAAAGTAGTAATTTTGCGTCCGCAAAACTGAAAGGCAAATAAACAAAATTAACAAATAAACTAAATTTAACAATTTACTATTATGACAAAAGTAGCAATTAACGGCTTTGGCCGTATTGGTCGTCTGGCTTTCCGTCAGATGTTTGAAGCTGAGGGTTATGAGGTAGTTGCAATCAACGACTTGACCAGCCCGAAGATGTTGGCTCACCTTCTCAAATATGACACCGCTCAGGGTGGTTTCGCCGGCAAGTTCGGTGAGGGCAAGCACACGGTAGCTTACAAAGATGCAGTTCTCGCAGAGGACGGCAAGACTGTAGTAACTCCGGGTTCGATCACCGTTGACGGCAAGGAGATCACTATCTACGCTAAGCCGAACGCAGCTGAGCTGCCGTGGGGCGAGCTGGGTATTGACGTAGTACTCGAGTGCACCGGTTTCTATACCAGCAAGGCTAAAGCAGAGGCACATATCCAGGCAGGTGCAAAGAAAGTAGTTATCTCCGCTCCGGCAGGTAACGATCTTCCGACCATCGTTTACAATGTAAACCACAAGACCCTGACTCCGGCAGATAAGGTTATCTCCGCAGCTTCTTGTACGACCAACTGTCTCGCTCCGATGGCAGCTGCTCTGCACAAATACGCTCCGATCCAGAGCGGTATCATGTCGAC
>JAFPGA010000191.1 GCA_017423085.1 Paludibacteraceae bacterium
CGGTTCTTGGTCGTAATATAACGGCTCATTCCCGGTACACCACTGTTTTTCTGCTCTGTGCATTCAAGGATAACTTGAACGCGGGCTTCTTTTGCTTTCTTTGCCATTGTTCAGCTCCTTTCGTTTAATAGAGATAGCCCTTCTCCGCAGCCTGTTTCAGCGCGTTGTCGAGACCGATCTTGTTAATTGTTCTCAGACCAGCTGCACTCACGTTCAGCTCGATCCATACATCTTGTTCTACCCAGTAGAACTTGCGGCGGAAGAGGTTCACATCGAAAGTGCGCTTTGTGTGGCGCTTCGAGTGCGAGACATTACAGCCGCCCATGGCTTTCTTGCCTGTAATTTGACAAATTTTTGACATTGTAGTATATATTTTATATTTATTTTCAAATTCGGGCATTTTTCGCATATTTACACGAAAAAGCGTGCAAAGGTACGACAATTTTTTGACATGTGCAAGTTTTTTTATAAAAAAATGCGAAAAATCTTCGTTTTTCTTGCGTGCGTGCGTTTTTTGTTGTATCTTTGCACTTGAATTCGTCTAATAAGGTGTGATATGTACCCAAAACTGACTAATCGGGCATGGAAAGTGCTCAAGCGTGAAAATATCCTGCGTATAGGACCGTGGTTATCGGTTCGTCAGGAGTGTGTAGAGTTGCCGAACGGCACGCAGATACCGACCTGGTTCGTGATGGAGTTTCCGGACTGGATCAATGTGATCGCGATCACCAAAGACGGTCAGATGGTACTGGTGGACCAATACCGTCACGCGTTAGGCGAAACACATTATGAATTAGTCGCGGGCGTAATTGATGCGGGCGAGAGTCCGCTGGAAGCAGCCAAACGGGAGTTGAGCGAAGAGACGGGATATGAAGGCGGCGAATGGCGTCTGTTCATGACGCTGTCGCCCAACCCGACAAATCATAACAATTTGAGTTACACATTTTTAGCAACAGGCGTAGAGCGAAAACGGGAGCAGCACCAAGAGGCGACGGAAGACATCCATGTGGATGTGATGCAGCCCGAACAAGTGCTGGAGATGTTACGGGACGGAGAGATCATCCAAGCCCTGCATGCCGCACCGCTCTGGCGCTATTTTGCAGAGACTAGTTTGCAAAAATAAGATAAACGGCGTTTTTCGGACAAAAGGTTTGTGTAATTCAATTTTTTGTAGTACTTTTGCACTCGAAATATAGAACATTAGAGGATTTTTGGTTTAAGGTACTAAACGAGTACAAAAAAGATGCAATACAACATTAAGGATGTTTTTGCTCCGAAGTTATTTCAAACATTTCGGAAGTACAATAAAGCCCAATTCGGGCAAGACACATTAGCAGGAATTATCGTCGGCATCGTAGCTATACCGCTCGCTATTGCGTTCGGTATATCGTCCGGTGTGGGTCCGACGGAAGGTCTGGTGACGGCGATCATTGCCGGTTTCCTGATTTCGTTTTTCGGCGGCAGCAAAGTGCAGATTGGTGGCCCGACGGGTGCGTTCATCGTCATCATCTACGGCATTATCCAGCAGTTCGGTTTAGCCGGTCTGACAATAGCCACCGTATTGGCTGGTATCTTGCTGATAGCGATGGGTTTAACGCGTTTAGGTTCGGTCATTAAGTTCGTTCCATATCCCGTCATTGTGGGCTTCACAGCCGGAATTGCTGTGACGATTTTCTCAACGCAGATGAACGATTTTTTCGGCTTGGGTTTGAGTGACGTGCCGGCAAACTTTGTGGATAAGTGGGTGTACTATTTCCAGCACTTCAATAACGTCAACTGGTGGGCATTCGGCGTGGGCATGTTCTCCCTGCTGGTTTGTATCTTCATGCCCAAGGTGACGAAGCGTGTGCCGGGCAGTCTGGCAGCGATTATATTTGCTACCTTGGCAGTGTGGTTGCTCAAAGAGTTCGCACCCGCGTCGTGGGGTGTAGCGAGTCTGCAGACCATCGGTGACTTATACGAATTACCGCACGGTGTGCCGGTACCGCATCTGCCGAGCATGGAACCGGCAGAAGGAGAGAGCGACCTGTCGATGATCCGTCAACTCTTCCCGTCCGCTTTCACGATTGCGATGTTGTGTGCGATTGAGAGTCTGCTGTCGGCCATGGTCGCAGACGGTGTGATCGGAGACAAGCATAACTCGAACACCGAACTGATCGCGCAAGGAATTGCTAATGTGGTCGTTCCGTTCTTCGGCGGCATCCCTGCCACCGGAGCAATCGCGCGTACAATGACCAACATCAACAACGGTGGTCGCACGCCTGTAGCGGGTATTATCCATGCGGTAGTGTTGCTGCTTGTGCTGCTGTTCCTCGGCGAACTGGTAGGACTGATTCCGATGTCGTGTCTGGCAGCCGTGCTGATCATGGTCGCGTACTCGATGTCGGGCTGGAAGACGATCGTGGGCACGTTCAAGCACCGTAACCGAGACATGTGGGTGCTGCTCATCACGTTCTTCCTCACCGTCATCTTCGACCTGACGGTGGCTATCGAAGTGGGCATCCTGTTAGCACTCGTGCTGTTCCTGATGCGTACGAACGAGCAGACGCATATCCGCACCTTGCACAAGGAGATTGACCCGAACGAGGACACGGATATCCAACTCAACCTGGAGCACCTCACGATCCCGGAAGGCGTAGAGGTGTACGAGATCGACGGCCCGTATTTCTTCGGTATCGCGAACCGTTTTGACGACGTCATGACGCACGTGAGCGGCAAGGAATACCCGATTCGTATCATCCGTATGCGTAAGGTGCCGTTCGTCGACTCGACGGCTATGCACAACCTAAGCATGCTCATTCAGCGCTCTCATAATGAAGGCATTACCATCATCCTTTCGGGTGTCAAGACCCACGTGCTGCATCAGCTGCAGACCGGTGGTATCGAGCAGCAGATGAATCCGGACAACATCTGTCCGAACATCCATGCGGCACTCAAACGTGCGGAAGAGCTGTTGAAAGATTTTTCAAAAAAATGACGTGCGCGCTTGCGTATGTCATTTTTTTTACGTATCTTTGCACCGTAAATCATTTTTTACTTAATAACCTCTAAATTTTATCCTTATGACAAAGAAATTCATCTGCCCGATTTGTGGATACGTTCACGAGGGCGCAGAGGCACCGGAGCGTTGCCCGCAGTGCAAACAAATCGTTGAGTGGAAAGTAGCTTCCGATGACAAGCTGAACTTCGCTTGCGAGCATGTATTAGGCGTTGCTAAAGACGAGAAAGACCCGATCATCGCAGAGGGTCTGCGTGCTCACTTCATTGGCGAGTGCACCGAGGTTGGTCAATACCTGGCTATGGCCCGTCAAGCTGACCGCGAAGGCTATCCTGAGGTAGCTGAAGCATTCCGCCGCTACGCTTACGAAGAGGCAGATCATGCTTCCCGTTTTGCAGAGTTGCTCGGTGAGATCGTTTGGGATACCAAGACGAACCTTGAGAAACGTATGTTGGCTGAGTCCGGTGCTTGCGAGGACAAACTGAACATCGCGAAACGCGCGAAAGAGTTGAACCTTGACCCGATTCACGACACCGTGCATGAGATGGCACGCGACGAAGCTCGTCACGGCAAAGGTTTCGAAGGACTTTATAAGCGTTATTTCGGCAAATAACGCTCAATGTACAAAGGACAAATGTACGATGTACGAAGGATTTACGAAGGAATAAAAAGTACGAAGGAAGATCGTCCTTAATTAAATCGTACATAAATCGTACATGGTAAATCGTAAATCGTCCTTTAGAGAATGATTCCACCCCCGACCACGAGGTCGTCTTGATAGAGGACGACGGATTGACCGGGAGTGATACCCCAGACGGGGGACGCAAATTCCATGCGTCCCTCGTCTATTGTTTTGACGGGGACGGCTTGGGAGCGGTAGCGGACCTTGGCGGTTAGGTTCGTTGTTTGAGATAGTTTGATATCGTTTACAGGTTTGAAGCGCAGTTCCGTAGCGTACATATCGTCGTTGGTGCCGAGGGTGATGCGGTTGGTAGCGGCATCGATATGAGTGATGTAAGCAGGGTGTCCGAGGGCGATTCCGAGTCCTTTGCGTTGTCCGATGGTGTAGTTGACAAATCCCTCATGATGCCCGAGCACCTTACCTTGCGCATCGACGTATTCGCCCGCGCGCACGCGCTCATTATAATCAGGCACGTTCGCGCGCAAGAAAGCGCGGTAGTCATCGTTCGGCACGAAGCATATCTCCTGGCTTTCGCGTTTGGTCGCCAGTTTCTCGTAGCCGTGTTGGCGAGCTATCTCGCGCACTTGATCTTTGGTGAGATCACCTAAAGGGAATATGGTGCGGCGTAACTGCTCTTCGGTCAGCATCCACAGGAAATAGGTCTGGTCTTTCTTCGTATCTGCCGCCGTGCCCAGATAGACATGTCCGTCACGCTCGACGACGCGGGCATAATGACCGGTCGCGATATAATCGCAGTGGTGCTCATCCGCTACGCGCATCAGTTCGCCCCATTTGATATGACTGTTGCACAGCACACAGGGGTTGGGCGTACGACCAGACATATATTCGTCGATGAAGTTCTGAATGACGCAGCGCTTGAACGTGTCGCGAAAATCCACGATGTAATGTTCAAAGCCCATCTTCTCGGCATTGTGCTTGGC
>JAFPGA010000192.1 GCA_017423085.1 Paludibacteraceae bacterium
AAATACGGCACCACCGTTAAGAAACTGTGTCAGTTGAATAACATCAAGGAGACGAAGATTCTTCAGATTGGCATGAAGATAAGAGTGAGGTAATCACTCATGGTGATAGGGTTCTCCCCGAAGAATGGTCATTGCGCGGTAGATCTGCTCAATGGCCATTATACGTATCATCTGATGGGAGAAAGTCATTTGGCTGAGTGACAGTTTGCCGTTGGCGCGGTCGTACACCGCTTTGCTGAAGCCGTAGGGTCCGCCGATGATGAGCGTGAGGTCGCGTCCGGAACCCATTTTTCTCTGCCACCAATCGGCATACTCGACCGACCGCATCTCGCGGCCGTGCTCGTCCAGGAGGATTACCTCCATTGCCGGTGTGAGGGCGCGTAGAATAAGTTCCCCTTCCGCTGCCTTGATCTGCTCTTCGCTCAGCGCTTTAGCGTTCTTCAGATCCGGCAGCACCACGAACTCAAACGGCACATAATGCGTGAGCCGTTGACGGTACTCGTCAATGAGTGAGGCAATGCGGGCATCGGTCGTCTTACCGACAACCAGAAGGGTGATTTTCATTCGTCGGAGTCAAAGTCATAATTGTCCACGATCAAAGCTTCATAGTCTTCTCTGAAGTAACACTGAAAGTCTTTGGTCCAGGTGAACTTATAGGTCACCATATGGCTGTACGGTCCGTCAAAGCTGGCAATCGTGGTGTAGTATGTGTGTCCTTCTTCGAACTCCACCCAACTGCTCACACCGTCGTTCTCTACGGCTTTGACGCCATACAGGATTTTGGCGTTCTCCGGATGGTTGTATTGTTCGGTGTACCAGCGTGCGAAATACTTCTCCGGTGTCAGTCCCTCTTTTGCTACTTGCGTACTGTCGCATGTGATGGCCAGATAGGGGAAACGGGTCTCTATGATCCCGTAATCATCCATGGGGTAGGTGTAGTCCCATAGTCCCTTGACGCGGTATTCGTATTGCATATGGATGTCACTGTAAGTCGGGGTGGTGATGCTATCCAGCACCAGTAGTCCGGCCGGTTCCATAGAAGCCGGGTTCACGACAAACGCGTAGACCCAGTATTCGGTGTCCGGTTTGAGGCCGGTGAAGGTATAATACTCGTTGCCGTACTGCAGGGAGTGACTGGAGAAGGGAGCCACATTGAACACATCTTTGCGCCACAGTTCGTTACGCCAATCGAGATACGCCGCGTATGCGGAGTCGAGCGCCGAACTCATAAACGACTTCTGGTGCTCCATGGGGTTGTAACCCGGCCGTGCTTCTTCGATAGCAATCAGATAATACGCCTCTTGGGTGGTAGTGAACTCGCATATGATGAACCCGGCGGAAATGGCCTCCACCCGCATGTTTATCCCCACATTCTCCGATGCCCATCTGGCGTTGGGGTCACAGGAAGGGCAAAGGAGTAAGGAACAAGGAACAAGGACTAAAACGATTAGTCGACCCCATACGGTCTTAATGCTATTTTTCATATTGACTCCTTTCTGCTTCTTCTTGCTCTAATAATGTTTGTACGGTGTAGATGAATCGCAAGCAGGTCTTGACGTGTCCTCCGTAGTGGCCGAAGTTATACGTTATGTTCGCATTGTGCCACCGTGCTTTGGCATTGGTGGCATTGGTGTACGGTACGGTCTCATCGTCCATCGAGTGCATGATATAGACAGGTGCCTGCGGTTCCCAGTTGTAGGTTACGACGGAGTTTTCGGTCATCGCTTTGTACAGTTCCGCCACTTTGTCGGAAGTTTGGTTCATCGCTTCCTCGGTCAGCAGTTCGTGCGTCACGTAAGTGCCGAGCAGTTTGTTCATCTGTCCGGTGGTGTATTGTTTGCTGTTCACCCACTCGTCAATGTGTTCGCAAAGCCAGGGTTGCATCATGTCACTTAACTCCATGTTGAGGTTATTACCTTTGATCATGCCTTGCAGCACGAGCGGAACGGCAATCGGGTAACTGGCGGTGTCGGTATTGACAAAACGCTCGTAGGTAGCTTTGACATCATACGGTCCGCCACCGGCGAACACGCGGTGGATAGGGATGTAGTAATCCGGATCGCTCGGATCGTCATACGCCGTTTCGCACAAGTACTCCACCGCCATGGTGTTCGCACCGCCCTGACTGTACCCCATGAGGTATATTTCCGGTTTTTCGGGTTCCATGTTCGCCGCTTTGAGCCAGTCGCGCACCGCGAAATACATATCCGTCACATTGATAGCCGTTTCCATCATCACGAGGTACGGGTGCACATCATTGACGGTGATGCCGTACCCGCGGTAGTCGGGCAGAATC
>JAFPGA010000193.1 GCA_017423085.1 Paludibacteraceae bacterium
ATGAGATACTTATCCTCGGCGGAGACGGCACGCTGTCCGAAGCTATCAACGGTATCATGCGCTCGAACCTCACTCCCGAGCAGCGGGCGAAAGTACAAGTGGGACTGATGCCGCGCGGTACAGGCAACGACTGGGGACGGTACTGGAACTTGACCAAGAAACACCAAGAGAGTCTGCGTCGTTTCTTTGAGGGCGAAGGACATCCGATCGACATCGGCTGTGTCACCTATTGGCGCAATGGCATTGAGCATCATCGCTACTTCATCAATTCCGTCGGTTTTGGAGTTGATCCGCTGTGCTGCAAGAAAGCCGAGACGCTCAAGTACTACGTCGGCAGTCACAGCATCAACTACGCCTTCGCGCTCGTTGATGCCATCATTCATCACAAAGCGCAACACATGACGCTGCTGGTGGACGGTAAGGAACTGGTCAACGACTTGCTCTTCACCATGAACATCGGCAACGGACCGTTCTCCGGTGGTGGCATCAAGCAGAACCCGCAAGCTGACCCGACAGACGGGCTGTTCCATGGAATGTTTGTCAAGAAACCCACGTTCGGTCAAGTGCTCAAAGCGCTGCCGAACCTGTTCAACGGCAAACTGACCGAACTGCCATTCATTTATCCCATCATCGGCAAAGAGGTGGAAGTGGTCTATCACAAGCACCTGATGATCGAGGCGGACGGTATATTAGAGAACTTCATTGCACCGTGCAAAGTGACCTGTATTCACCACGCACTGCAGTTCCGCTGCTAAAAACTGATAACTGAATACTGATAACTGATGGCTATTAAGCAGCAAGGAAGTAATAGGGTTTACACGCGCGAGACGGACGCGAACGGGCGTTCGGTCATTCGTGTGCAGGGTACTAACCTGGACGAGAACCGCGCATTCATTTATATGGCGCGCCATTTTCATGCGTTGGGACTTCCTGTGCCCGAACTCTATTGGGTGAGCGATGACGAGATGAGTTATACCCAGGAGGACTTGGGCGACACTATTCTCTTTGATGCCATTCGTCACGGTCGTGAGACAGGTGAGTTCCTGTCGGAAGAGCGCACCTTATTAGAACGCGCTATACGTGCGCTCGCACACGTGCAAGTGACGGGCGCGCAAGACTTCGACTGGTCGGTTTGTTTTCCCGTGCCCGCATTCGACGAGCGCTCCATTCGCTGGGATCTCAATTATTTCAAATACTGCTTCCTCAAGGGCACCCAAATCGAGTTCTCCGAACCGAAGTTAGAGGATGATTTTGATAAGATGGTAAAGAATCTTCTTTCACCCGTAACCGGTAACCCCTCACCCGTAACCTTTTTATACCGCGATTTCCAGAGTCGTAATGTGATGATTCGTGACGGGCAGCCGTACTTCATCGATTTCCAAGGCGGACGTCGCGGTCCGACTCAATACGACGTAGCGTCGTTCCTCTGGCAAGCGAAAGCAAACATCCCGCAGTCCCTGCGCGACGAACTGATTGAAGCGTATATGGATGAACTTTCAAACCTTCAAACAGTCAAACCTTCAAACTTCGACAAAGCCGCTTGGCGTGCGGCTTTGCCGCATTTCGTCCTCTTCCGCACCCTGCAAGTCCTTGGAGCCTACGGCTACCGCGGGTACTTCGAGCGCAAGCAGCATTTTCTGGAGTCCATCCCGAATGCCATCAAGAACCTGCACGAGTTATTTGAAATGAATCCGGATTTATTCACTCAATATCCTTATTTGTATGCTCTCAGTAACGATTTACTCTTTCTCGTTTAAACGCGGTCTTCCTGTCGATGAATCCGGTAATGGGGACTGCTATGTCTTCGACTGCCGTTCGACTCACAACCCGGGTAAGTACGACGAGTATAAACAACTGACCGGACTCGATCAGCCTGTGATTGATTTCTTGGAGAAAGACGGTGAGATCCTTACCTTCCTTGACTCCGTCTATGCGCTGGTGGACCACCATGTGGAGCGGTTCATTGAGCGGGATTTTACCAACCTGCAAGTCGCTTTTGGTTGCACAGGCGGGCAGCACCGTTCTGTCTATTGTGCCGAGCACCTCGCGCAGCACATCCACGAGAAATACAACGTACGTATTCACCTCATTCACCGCGAGCGGGGTATCAATCGTACATTAGAGTAAATCGTAAATAAATCGTACATCGTACATTTGTAAATCGTACATCTTATGGTTGGCTTGATTTTTGCAGCCGGTTTGGGTACGCGCCTCAAACCGCTCACCGATACAATGCCTAAAGCGCTGGTGCCATTAGCCGGCAAACCGCTGCTTCAATGGCAAGTGGAGAAACTGTGTGATGCCGGAATAACGGACATCATCGTCAACGTACACCATTTCCCGGATATGATCATTGACACCATCCGTGCTAACCAAGGGTGGGGATGTGCCATCACAGTCTCTGATGAACGCGATCTGCTGCTCGATACCGGCGGAGGACTTAAGAAAATTAAAAATGAAAAAATAAAAATTAAAAATGAGCCCATTCTCGCGTGCAATGTAGATATCTTGTCCAATATCGACATCAAGGACTTAATCCGCTGCTATGAGCAGACAGGTATCTCTCAACTCGTTGTTTCGGAGCGTTCTACGCAGCGCTACCTCTGTTTTGACGAACAGAACACACTCTGCGGCTGGACAAACATCAAAACCGGGGAGATCAAAGGCTCCGACGGTCGCCATCTGGCTTTCAGCGGCATGCAGATTCTCAGTCCGGAAGTCCTGTCGCACTTGGACGAGATGCCGCAAGAAAAATTCTCTCTCATCGATTTCTATCTGAAGGTGATGAATAAGGCTCCATTACAAGCCTACGTTCCAAATAACTACCGCATGATGGATGTCGGCAAAATTGACCAGATTGACGAAGCCGAGCACTTCGCAGAAAGCCTCTAATAACGAAAAAGGACACCCGTTTGGATGTCCTTTTGTGTCCCCCGAGAGGCTCGAACTCTCGACCCACTGATTAAGAGTCAGTTGCTCTACCAACTGAGCTAGGGAGACTCGCGTTTTCTCAAAAGCGGGTGCAAAGGTACTGCTTTTTTTTGACATGACCAAATTTTTTTGCATTTTTTTTATTTAAAAGTGCATTTTTTTTGCGTATGTCAAAATTTTTATGTACCTTTGCAGCGCATTTTATGTGGAACATAAAAAATATACGAATATATGGAATTTAAGTATGCTCCGATGTTTCAGCTCGGAAAGGACGAGACTGAGTATTATCTGCTGACCAAGGACTATGTGTCCGTCAGCGAGTTTGAAGGACACGAGATCCTGAAAGTACAGCCCGAGGCACTGACGCTGATGGCGCAACAGGCGTTCCATGACGTGAGTTTCATGTTACGCCGTTCGCACAACGAGCAGGTAGCGAAGATACTCCGCGACCCGGAGGCTTCCGCCAACGACAAGTACGTAGCACTCACGTTCCTGCGCAACGCCGAGGTGGCTTGCAAAGGTCAACTGCCGCTCTGTCAAGACACAGGTACGGCGATTATCCACGGTGAGAAGGGACAGCAAGTGTGGACAGGTTTTGAGGATGAGGAAGCGCTAAGCAAAGGTGTGTTCAACACCTACACCGAGTGCAACCTGCGCTACTCGCAGAACGCCCCGCTCAACATGTACGACGAGGTGAACACCAAGTGCAACCTGCCGGCACAGATCGACTTGGAGGCTACTCACGGTGCTGAGTACCGCTTCCTGTGTGTGACCAAGGGCGGTGGTTCGGCAAACAAGACCTATCTCTACCAAGAGACCAAGGCGCGCATCCAGAACCCGGGTACGCTCATCCCCTTCCTTGTGGAGAAGATGAAATCGCTCGGTACGGCTGCTTGTCCGCCGTATCATATCGCTATCGTCATTGGCGGTACGAGTGCAGAGAAGAACCTGCTGACTGTTAAGTTGGCTTCGACCCATTACTATGACTCGCTGCCCACGAGCGGTGACGAGACCGGACGTGCGTTCCGCGATGTAGAGCTGGAGAAACAGTTGCTGCAAGAAGCCTACAAGATCGGCCTCGGTGCACAATTCGGCGGCAAATACATGGCGCATGACGTACGCGTTGTTCGTCTGCCGCGTCACGGTGCTTCGTGCCCGATCGGTCTGGGCGTTTCGTGCTCGGCCGACCGTAATATCAAGTGCAAGATCAACAAAGACGGTATATGGATCGAGAAGCTGGACAACAATCCCGCTTCGCTCATTCCGGCTGAACTGCGTCAGGCAGGTGAAGGCGATGCAGTGCGCATTGACCTCAACCAGCCGATGGCGGACGTCTGCAAGATCCTCACCAAGTACCCGATCGGTACGCGTCTGAGCCTGAACGGCACGATCATTGTGGGCCGCGACATCGCGCATGCGAAGATCAAAGCACGCCTCGATGCAGGAGAATCGATGCCGGAGTACCTCAAGAACCATCCGATCTACTATGCCGGCCCGGCGAAGACTCCTGCAGGCATGGCTTGCGGCTCGATGGGCCCGACGACAGCCGGTCGTATGGACCCGTACGTAGATGAGTTCCAAGACCACGGTGGTTCGCTGATCATGTTGGCGAAGGGTAACCGCTCTATCGACGTGACCAATGCGTGCCAGAAACACGGTGGATTCTACCTTGGCTCCATCGGTGGTCCCGCAGCTATCCTTGCGCAGAACAACATCAAGTCCATCGAGTGCGTCGAGTACCCCGAACTGGGCATGGAAGCAATCTGGAAGATCGAAGTGGAGAACTTCCCGGCGTTCATTCTGGTGGATGACAAGGGCAATGACTTCTTCAAACAGCTCAAGCCCTGTGCCGGTTGTACCATTTTAAGCTGAATTCTGAAAGCTGAATACTGATGGCTAACAAAAGACGTAAATACAGGCTGGCGATGTTGGATGACGTCACGCTGCGCGAGGTGTTTCACTTCCGCGTCAGCACCTTGGGTGCTATCAGCGTGCTCACGCTGACACTCGTAGCGCTCATTGTGCTGCTGTCCGTGCTCATCGTCTATACACCTATCCGCAACGTGCTGCCCGGCTACAGTGAGAGTATTCGGCAGCAACTGATAGTCGAGTCCGCGCGGATTGACTCCATGCAGACGAGCCTGACGATCCAGCGGCAGTACTTGGACGTGATCAAGCAACTGACAGCCGGAGGTATCCAGTCGGACAGCGTGCAGAGCCTTGACTCGCTGGAGCGCGTGGAGCGTGCCCGCATCTTGGAGCAGCATAATGCTGCCACCGATGCCTTCATCGCCCAATATGAAGAGCGAGAGCACGAGCGTTTGCTGCTGTTTGAAAATAGTACGAATCGCAACGTGCGTCAGCTCTACCGCCCTGTTCGTGGGGCTATCATGCAGCCGGCACGACCGGATCTGCATGAGTACGGCACGGTCATTCGTACGGCGAAGAACGAGAATGTGCTGGCGGTTGCACGCGGAACAGTGGTCAGCACCGCGCGCATGGCGGACAACACCTATTCGGTCGTGTTGCAGTCCGGTGCTTACACGGTCATCTACGGACACGTGGCGAAGGTGCTCAAGACGCAAGGCACGGCTGTCGAAGCCGGCGAAGCGGTCGCGATGATGGACGGCGAGCACGACTTGGTGTTCGAGTTATGGGAAGCCGGTAAGTTCGTTAATTTCCAGGAAGTGATAGTATGGTAAAGCAACTCTGTATATTAGGTTCTACAGGTAGTATCGGTACGCAGACCTTGGACGTCGTGCGCGCCTATCCGGAGCGGTACAGTGTCTATGCCATCTGTGCGCATCGTAATGTCGATAAACTGGTGGAACAAGCCAATGAGTTTCACCCTGAGGTGGTCTGTATAGCGGACGAATCGCTCTACGAGACGCTTCGCTCTCGGCTCTCGGCTTTTGACTGTAAGGTATGGGCTGGTGCTGATGCGATCGCTCAAGTGGTGACGATGCCGTCTATTGACGTGGTGGTTGCCTCGATGGTGGGCTACGCAGGTCTGCGCCCGACGATCGAAGCCATCAAAGCCGGCAAGGCGATCGCTTTGGCGAACAAAGAGACGCTTGTCGTCGCGGGAGAGATCATCTGCGAACTGGCGGCGAAGCATCACACACCTATTCTGCCGGTGGACAGCGAACACAGCGCGATCTTCCAGTCGCTCGTCGGAGAAGACCAATCGGAAATAGAGAAGATCCTTCTCACCGCTTCCGGCGGACCGTTCCGCACGTTCACACTCGACCAGATGCGGCACGTCACGGCAGCCGACGCACTCAAGCACCCGAACTGGGATATGGGCGCGAAGATCACCATCGACTCGGCATCGATGATGAACAAGGGCTTTGAGGTCATCGAAGCCAAATGGCTCTTTGGCGTACCGGTAGAGAAGATACAAGTGCTCGTTCACCCGCAGTCCATCGTCCATTCGGCGGTGCAGTTCACCGATGGCGCCATTAAAGCGCAACTCGGTGCGCCCGACATGCGGCTGCCTATCCAATATGCCCTTTCGTTCCCGGAACGCCTGGCAAGCGACTTCCCGCGTGCCGACCTGTTCGAACTCAAGAGCCTGACGTTCGAGCAGCCGGATTTGGAACGCTTCCCGAACTTGGCGCTCGCTTACGAAGCGATGCGTCGGGGCGGAAACATGCCCTGCGTGCTCAATGCCGCTAACGAGGTGGTCAACCTCGCTTTCCGTGAAGGAAGATGCGGCTTCCTGCAGATGAGTGATATTATCAATCAAACAATGGTGAAGGCGCCTTTCGTCGCCAAGCCGACTTATGAAGATTATGTGGAAAGCGACGCTGCTGCTCGCCGCATCGCTGAGAGTTTATTATGATGATTCGAGTACTACAATTAGCTTTAGCCCTGAGTTTTCTTGTCTTTGTGCATGAGTTGGGGCACTTTGCTTTCGCGCGCCTGTTCAAAGTGCGTGTGGAGAAATTTTATCTGTTTTTTAATCCTTGGTTCAGTCTTATACGCATCAAGAAGTTTGACGGCATTTGGCATGTCAAGATTTTGTCTAAGAATACAGACGAAGAGTGGGAGAAACACCCCGAGAACACCGAGTGGGGTTTGGGCTGGCTGCCGTTTGGCGGATACTGCGCTATCGGCGGAATGGTCGATGAGACGCACAAGACCGAAGACCTCGCTTCCGAGATGCAACCCTGGGAGTTTCGTGCCAAACCCGTTTGGCAGCGTCTGCTCATCATCCTGGGCGGTATATTGGTGAACTTCGTCAGCGCGCTCGTCATCTTCGTCATGCTCACATGGCAGTATGGCACGTACAAACTGCCGCTGCGCAATGCGACGGATGGTCTGTATTACTCGCAGATTATGCTGGACGAGGGCTTCGAGCAGCAAGATAAGATCCTTACGATCAACGGTGTAGAACCTGAAATACGGGCGGATATCATGCAAGCGCTCATCATCGAGGGCAAGCGTGACGTGGTTGTGCTGCGTGGCGCGGACACGGTGGCATTCACAGTGTCGGAAGACTTCAGCACACGTTATATGGCGGTGGTCAATGCGCATGACAAGAAAGAGCGCGAGAAAGCCCGTGCGGACAAGAACTACCAGAAACGCCCGTACGTACTCGTGTCGGAGTGGATTCCCGCGGTCATCGACTCGGTAACTCCGGGCACTGCCGCTTCGTTTGCCGGCATTGAGAAAGGTGACAGCATCGTTGCTGTAGCCGGCGTGCCGACACCGTGTTACCAACTCATGACGCAGGAACTGCAGTTACATCCCTGCGACTCCATCACCATTGACTATTTCCGTGCCGGTGAAGCGCACACGGCGCATGTATTCCTGGGCGACCAGTGCATCTTGGGTGTTACGCCGCGCTATAATCCGGAGTACGAGCATATTGAGTATTCGTTCTGGAAAGCCGTTCCGGTAGGTATCCAAAGCGGTTGGGAAGTGCTGGCAACCTACGTCAAACAGATGCGCTTAGTCTTCACCAAAGAGGGAGCACAGTCCGTCGGCGGCTTCGCGGCTATCGGTAGCATGTTCCCGGATTACTGGAGTTGGCAGACCTTCTGGGCAATGACCGCTTGGTTGAGTATGGTGCTGGCGTTCATGAACTTCCTGCCTATCCCTGCATTGGACGGTGGCTACATCCTCTTCCTGTTAGTGGAGATGATCACCCGCCGCAAACCGAGTGACAAGTTCCTCGAGAAAGCGAACGAGATTGGTTTCTGGCTGCTTATCGCACTGCTGATCTTTGCGAACGGAAATGATATATTACGTTTCTTCTTCTAAAACAATGAGAAAATGAGTACAGGAGAAAATTATTTCGTACATGAGTCGTCTTACGTGGACGAGGGTTGCCAGATAGGCAAAGGCACCAAGATATGGCATTTCAGTCACATCATGAAGGACTGCATCATCGGCGAGGACTGTAACATCGGTCAGAACGTCGTCATCTCTCCGAATGTGGTGCTCGGGCGGAACTGCAAGATCCAGAACAACGTGTCCGTCTATACCGGCGTGCGTTGCGAGGATGACGTGTTCCTCGGACCGTCGATGGTCTTCACCAATGTCATCAATCCGCGTGCTGCCGTGAGCCGCAAGGACGAGTACCGCCAGACTATCATCAAACGCGGTGCGTCGGTAGGTGCGAATGCTACGATCGTGTGCGGTCACACCTTAGGCGAGTACTGCCTCATCGGTGCCGGTTCGGTGGTGACCAAAGATGTCCCCGCGTACGCACTCATGGTCGGCAACCCTGCCCGCCAGATAGGTTGGGTCAATGCCCACGGAGACAAATGTGCCTCGCTCGAGCAAGCAATGAAAAATTAAATGGTACATGGTAAATTGTAAATGGTAAATGGTTTTATGATACAGCGTATTCAAACACTCTATTTATTCTTGGTCGTAGCATTAGGTATCACCCTCTGCTTTGTTCCGGTGCTGCAGTTCGACACGCCCGCTGATGCAGGTACGCAACGCATGTGGGAACTGAGCGCGCTGGGATTTGAGGATATCATGCCCGTAGAGGGTGCAGCGCCTGTGCAGTTACAAGGCTTGGCGGGTCTGTTGGTCATGACGGTGCTGATCCCGCTGCTGGCACTCGTGGATATTTTTCTGTTTAAGAAACGTCTGCTTCAGGCGCGCTTGAACATCTTCACTATCCTACTGTGTCTCGGTTACTACGGCGTGCTCGGTATTTATATCTGGCTTGCCTCCGTGACGATTGAAGGCGTGGAGTGGCATATCTTACCCTGGGCTTCTATCCCCTTGGTTTGCTTTGTATTAACCTCGATGGCTACGCGTGCAATCCTCAAAGATGAGGCATTGGTGCGTGCGGCTGATAGACTTCGTTAAGCATGATACTACTACAAGACATATCCGCGCTGACAGAAGATGTGCAGCAACGTATGTTGCCGCCGGACAGTGTGCGTGCCGGTGCGCGGCAGATGATTGAGCACGCCAAGACCGACCCGGACAGTTTCTGGCAATTGGTGCTGGACAAAGTAACGCAGTTCGGACTGCAGTTATTGGCTGCGGTTCTCATTTACGTCATTGGTATCTGGGTCATCCGTTTGGTCAAACGTGCCCTCAAACGTATCTTCGAGCGCCGCAAGACAGAGCCGACGCTGGCTTCGTTCATCACCTCGTTCACGTCGATCACGCTGACGGTGCTGTTCATCGTCCTTTCGGTCGGAGTGTTAGGTGTCGATACCACATCTCTGGCAGCACTGCTGGCAGCCGGTGGATTAGCAGTCGGCATGGCACTCTCCGGCACGTTGCAGAACTTCTCCGGCGGACTGATGCTGCTGGCTTTCAAACCTTTCAAGGCCGGTGATTTCATTGAGGCACAGGGACATGCAGGTAGAGTAGTAGAGGTCAACATCACGGCAACTAAGATTCTTACCAACGACAATAGAGTAGTTATCCTGCCGAACGGTGCGCTGTCCAACGGCACCATCAACAACTACAGCGGTCGTCCGTTGCGTCGTGTGGAATGGGAAGTGAGCGTGTCATACGGAGTCGATGCAGCGGCTTGCAAAGAGGCGATTCTCGCGATCCTCAACAGTGACCCGCGCATTCTGCAAGAGGACACCAACATGGCGGCATTATACAAGGAACTTAAGATATCCCAGTTCCAGTTATCTACTGTCAATTATCGGATGAGTGCTATTCCGGCACCGTTTGTGGCACTGAAGTCCCTTAATGCCAATGACATCACGTTTGTCGTGCGTGCGTGGGTGAAGGGCGATGACTACTGGGATGTGTTCTTCCAAATGCAGGAGCGCTTCTACTCCGAACTGCCGCCGCAAGGCTTTACTTTCGCTTATCCGCATGTTGATGTTACCATGCTGAATCAATGACCAATGACCAATCACTAATGACCAATGTCCTGCTTGGCATGACGCTTTCCGAACTGCAAGAGGTCGCACTGAGTGTCGGCTTGCAGAAGTTCGCGGGCAAACAGCTGGCGGAGTGGATATATGTGCGTCGCGTAACTTCGTTTGAGCAGATGACCAACATCTCGCTCAAAGGACGCGAAGCGCTGCAAGCCCGTTATACCATTGGCCGCCACGCGCCCGTCCGCGAAGCCGTCAGTGTGGATGGTACAAGGAAATACTTGTTTGCCGTAGGCGAACAGTTCATTGAATCAGTCTATATCCCCGAAGAGGACCGTGCCACGCTCTGTGTCTCCACACAAGCTGGTTGTAAGATGGGCTGTCGTTTCTGCATGACCGGTACGCTCGGTTTTCACGGACAGTTGTCCGCCGCAGAGATCCTCAACCAGATCTTCGAAATAGATCAATTAGCACTCACCAATAACCAATCACCACTCACCAATCTCGTCTTCATGGGCGAAGGGGAACCGATGGATAACTTGGACCAAGTGCTACGTGCTTTGGACATCATGACCGCACCCTACGGTGCTGCCTGGTCGCCGAAGCGTATCACAGTCTCTACGGTTGGAATACCGGCAATGAAGCGTTTTCTGGATGAGAGCGAGTGCCACCTCGCCGTGTCCATGCACAACCCCTTTGCCTCCGAACGCGCTACCATCATGCCGGCCGAGAAACTCATGTCCATCACGGATGTGGTGGCACTGCTCAAACGCTACGATTGGTCGCATCAGCGCCGCGTCAGTTTCGAATACATCTGTTGGGGCGGACAGAACGACTCAATGCGTCATGTCAAAGAGATACTCCGGCTGCTTAAAGGACTCAACTGCCGCGTCAACCTCATTCGCTTCCATGAAGGAGTAGAGGACATCAAGACTGACCGTCATTTCCCCGGCTCGGATGAGAAACAGATGGAGTTTCTACGGGACTACCTCACCGCTAACGGCATCACCACCACCATACGCAAATCACGCGGCGAAGATATCCTTGCTGCGTGCGGCATGCTGGTGAATGATTTACAGCATCCTGCTTAACTGCTCGTAGTATTTGGGAGAAACGGGCACGGACTTGTTGCCGTGTACGTCCAATTCGGCTTGAATCATGCCTTCTTTATCGCGGCGCAACACCTTGACGTGGCGTGGGTTGACGAAGTACGACCGCTGGCAGCGGATAATACCATGCTTCTCCATCAACTCTTCTATGCCGCGCATCGACTGACGCAGCGAGTACTCTTTCTGCTGCTCGCCTTCCAGGTAATGAATGGAGACATAGTTCTCTTGTGCCTCCACATATAACAGCACGTCGTGTGCAATGACCAGTTTGAGTCGCCCTGTGTTATCGGCAAAACGCACTAAGTCTTCTTCTGCCGCCTCTTTCTCGTTCGGATACACCGCGCACGTAATTGCCGTAATGATGATATAAGGATAGGTGATGGTGCCGACGGCTAACAGCATGCAGTCGCCCAACGCAGCAAAATAACCGTAGTCTCCGTACATGAGCGCCATGTATAGCGCCGCAAAGCATGCAAACACCACCACTTCCGCTAACGACCACAGCACGTACGGGAACCATGTCATGTGCAGGTACTTACGGCACGCTGTCATCGGAATACGCGATGCGCACAACACGCCGATCATGATGCACATCAGCATCAGCACATTGAACACCATTCGACCGGAGTCAATACCCATATTAAGGAATGCAACCATCCATTCGCTCTGATAAATCAGCACGAAACTCAAAAAGAATACGGGTATTACCAATATATGCAGCAGCATAACCGGTACGGAGAGCACGGAAGCAGGAATTTTAGTCATAATTTAGTCTCTTTTTGTGGTGTGACGAAATCAGTATTTGCAGAATTTCGTCACTATATTTGTATTTTAGTCACCTAAAAGGCGGTTTTTGTCACATTTTTTCGTCACTAATCACAATTAGTTGTCGGGGTGGTGAAAAAGCAGTAATTTTGCACCGTCAAACGATAAGAAATCGTTCATTGTTAAACTTAAAATTGTTAAATCATTTAAATTATTACGCATATGAAAACTGTAAAACGAATTGGATCGAACGTGCTTGTTGCACTGTACTGCTTACAGTTACCGGTTGTTATTGCTTATTTGGCAATGCACCTCTAATCTATCCTAACTAATAAACCTATTAACTTATTAAACTATTACGCACTATGGACAAGACTATTTTGATTCAACCCGAGAGTGGACTCAACTTCGATTGGAAAGCCATCTCCATCAACCCCAGCGCTCATCACGAGCCTCAAATTGATTTAGTAGCCTACAAGGCACTATATATAAATAAGATTGCGCAAGCGCGCGCGTGTGGACAAGAACCGATTCTCGTCAGCTTGCCCATCATGGACGAGAACCGCTATTTTGCCTATATCACACGGGGCATGTCCATGCAGGAGCGCAAGAACATCCTCTATTGGTTGGGCGGCAAGACTGAGCGTCTGCGTAATATCCATGCCTTGTACAACCTGGCATTGTTCCGCCTGGCTGCTACCCAATGTGTACATATCATCGACATCACCAGCCCTATGTTGGCTACCGCGCACTACTGCGAACTGCTTGAGCAGGACGGCGTAACGCTTTCTGCCGAGGGCGAGGCGCTGGTCAATGATGAACTGATCAAATCACGAGTTCACGAGGCGGCTGCATAAACCGCCTCGTGAGACTTGTGCTTATCGACGCATATTCTTTGCGTTCTCACGCGCCATCTGTTGTTGCTGACGTTGCAGCGCTTCCAGACGCGCCATGAAGCCGGACTGAGGTTTGCCGGCTTTCTTCTTTTTGTTTTCCTCCATCTCCTTGAGCATCTTCTCGTCGTCGAGCGTCCAGCGGAAGATCATGGTCTGCATGATGGTGATGAACAGCGAAACGAGGTAGTAGAAGCTCAGACCGGCTGCGTAGTCGTTGAAGATGAACAGGAACATGAGTGGCATAGCGTACATCATGTACTTCATGAACTTCATGTTCGGGTCTGTAGCCTGTGACTGCATGGTGATGTAGGTGTAAACGATGTTTACAATCGTCATCAGCAAGCAGAACAACGACAGGTGGTCGCCCAGAAGCGGAATGTTGAAACTCCAATGGAAGACCGCATCGTAAGTGGACAGATCCGGAGCCCACAGCAGCGATTTGCCACGCAACTCAATAGCCGTAGGCAAGAACCAGAACATAGCCATCAGCACAGGGAACTGGAACAGCATCGGCAAGCAGCCTGACATCGGACTCACGCCCGCTTGCTGGTACAGTTTCATGGTCGCCTGTTGGCGCTCTTGCATCTTCTCTGCCGGATACTTCTCGTTGATGGCATCAATCTGCGGCTTGAGCGCACGCATCTTCGCACTCGACTTATAGGAAACGAACACGAACGGCAGAATGATGAGCTTGATGACGAGGGTCATGAGGATGATAACCCATCCGATATGCAGTCCCCATCCCATGAACAGGTCGAACATAGGAATGACGAGGATCACGTTGATCCAGCTCACGATCTTCCAACCCAGCGGCACCAGTGTGTTCAGATTCAGACGACTGTCTTTCTCTACATTCTCATCGTATGCCTTGAGCGTGTGGTAATGGTTCGGACCCATGTACCAGCGCATGCCTACGGAGGCGTTGTCCGCCGTTTCCAGCGGCAGCGATGTACGCGTCAGGTACTCTTTGATGTAACCGGAGTGTTTAGGTTGTACCAACGAGCGGAAGTCGGCAGAACTGAACGCATCATCTGCAATCAGGACGGTCGAGAAGAACTGGTCTTTGTACGCAATCCATTTCACGCGTGCGCTCTCTCGCTCGTCATCGTCTTTGTTCTCGCTCAATTTCTCCGTGTCTCCGCCTACCAGCATGTATTGCAGTTGGGCATAACGCTCTTCGAACTTACGTCCTTGCTCTTGCTGCGGTATCAACTGACGCCACTGCATCTCCATCGAGTTGATGTTCTGCGCTAGCACGGTGTGCATGTTGTGCGGCTCCATTGACAAGTGCAGCATATAGTCCTCCGACAGGGTATAGATAAAATCTATCCATGCGTCGGGATGCTCTGTAGGCAAACGCAGAATAACCTGATTCGTCGAATCCGAAGGCATCGGGGTGAAATACAGATTGGTGGTCTGCACCACGCGGTTATTGGCGGTTGTGAAAGTGAAAGCAAGCGTGCTCTCTTCGCCTTCAAACAGGCACAACGGATTGATACTGTCTTTGCTGGCGTGATACTCGAGCAGCCGTGCGCTCTCCGGCACACCACCGTGCGTAGCGAGTCTGACTTGCAGTTTCTCGTTCTGCAGTGTGATAAACTCGTCTTTACCCTGTGCAGCCGGAGCAAACGGTCCGTAGGCAGCCACCAAACGGCTTTGTATCTCTTCCTCTGTCACAGTTGGCGCTGCTACCAAGCCGCTCTCCGGTGCTGTGGTGATAGTCTCCGGCAATGTGGCTTGAATAGAGTCGGAGAGGCGTTGTGCCTCATATGCCAATGCGTTGGCAAGTTCAATTGAGTCTTTGACGCGTTGACGCTCTGCTAACTGTTCCTTCGACGGACGGTTAAACAGCGAAAAGCCAACGATAATAACGGCTATCAATAAGAAGCCGATCCAAGTTTTTTTGTCCATTCTTTGTTTTTTTATTCACTAATTATATCAAAAGCTACGTCCATCATGTTGGTGAACGAGTTCTGACGCTGTTCGGCAGTGGTAGCCTCGCCGGTCAGGATATGATCACTGACGGTGCAGATCACCAGTGCTTTCTTGCCGGCACGAGCGGCGTTCATGTACAGCGACGGAGCTTCCATCTCGTCTGCCAGCACGCCCATCTTCGTCCAGTTCTTCTTGCGCTCGTCTTCGCAATAGAAGATATCAGCGGAGAACACATTTCCTACATGATACTTGTATCCGCGTTTCTCAGCCGCCTCTACGGCTTTGCGGCATAACTCAAAGTCTGCAATCGGGCAGTAACGTCCGGGCAGGTTGTATTGTGCATCCCAGTTGCTGTCCGTGCAGCTACCTTGTGCAATCACCAGGTCGCCCAGGTTCACGTACATCTGGCGCGCACCGCACGAGCCGACGCGGATAATGGTTTCTACGTCGTAGAAGTTAAACAACTCATAGGTGTAGATACCGATGGACGGAATACCCATTCCATGACCCATGACCGTTACCGGTTTGCCTTTGTAGGTACCCGTGAACGCTAACATTCCACGTACGTTATTCACCTGAACAGGGTTCTCCAGAAAACGCTCTGCCATCAGTTTTGCACGCAGCGGGTCACCCGCCATAATCATTGTCTTTGCAATCTCACCGTACTGCGCACCAATGTGCGGAGTCGGACAATTCTCTTTTGCCATAATTTGTGTTTTTTATAGGTTAATAATATATATTTATTTACGATTTACGATTTACGATGTACGATTTATTTACGATTTAGTTAATGTACGATTCACGCAGCGCGCCCTTCGTCCTTAAACTCCTTCGTCCATCCTTCGTACATGGTACATTTGTCCTTCGTACATCATCCATTCCACTTGTACCACTCAATCGCCTTCTCGAGATCCTCAGGGGTATCAATGCCGATGGTCTGTATGTTGGTCACACCGACGCGGATCTTGTATCCGTTCTCCAGCCAGCGTAACTGCTCCAGCCGTTCTTTAATCTCCAGCGGACTCTGCGGTAACTGAGTGATCTGTGCCAGCACGTCTGCGCGGTAAGCATAAATACCGATGTGGCGGTAGTGGGTGCCGTCTGCGCAGGCGATCACCTCGCGAGAGAACATCTTCGCTTCGCCGGTCGCTTTGTCCCAGTTCACTTTAGGCGTGTTCACGTTCTCCAAATCTGCCTGACTGTCTTTGTCGGTGAACGGCCGAACGAGGGTCGCTATCTGCGTGTCCTCGCGGTCGAAGCACCGCAGCAGCGTCTCAATCTGTTCCGGCTGAATGAACGGTTCATCGCCTTGTATGTTCACGATCACCGTGTCGGTGTCGTTCTGCTCGCGCCAACTCGGAGTCGTGATCGCCAAGTACGCTTCCAGACAGCGGTCCGTGCCGCACTTATGGTCCGCACGCGTCATGACCACCTTGCCGCCGAACGACTCTACCGCATCATAGATGCGTTCGTCATCGGTCGCTACCACCACGGTGTCAATCGCTTTGCTCGCCTGTTCATAAACACGGTGTATCACCGATTTGTGGCAGAGGTCAGCCAGCGGCTTGCCCGGAAAACGGCTTGAACCGTATCGTGCCGGTATGATTCCAAAATATTTCATGTTCTATAAACTTTCAACTTTCAACTTTCAACTCGTTGCGATCGATTTTCGAGAGCAACGTAATGGCTCCGTTTATTGTCTTTACATTTGTTATACTCACGTACCGTCTGCCGGTCTTGATACCTTTCTTGTCGGTCTCCTCGTGCAGCGAGCACCGCTCGGGGCGCGTCACGGCATACTGAATGATGTTACCGAACTGCTCGGACTGCCAGTAGGCCTCTTTGTGCTGCACTAAGTACAGCGTCATGCGTTCGCCTTTGAGCAAAATCTTTTCTATTCCCAACCGGCAACACAGCCATCTGAGCCGCACGACATCCAACAATTCGTTAGCGGGCTCCGGCAATGCGCCGAACCGGTCAATGAGCCGTTTGCGGAACTCCAGCAACTGCTCTTCGCTGCGCAGGTTATCCAGTTCGCGGTACAACGTGATCCGCTCGGATATGTTCTCTATATACTCCGGCGGGAAGCAGCACGGCAAGTCTGTCTCCAACTGCGCATCGTTGCACCACAGGCGCCCTGTAGCGTTAGCGTCCTGTAGGCTCGAAGAGCCGTCCTGTAACCCGTAACCCGTAACCCCTTCTTCCTCTTTCAACTCTTCCACCGCTTCGTTCAGTATCCGCTGATAGGTCTCGTAGCCTAAGTCGGCAATGAAGCCCGACTGTTCGGAACCGAGCATGTTTCCCGCTCCGCGGATGTCCAAGTCTTGCATAGCCAGGTTGAACCCTGCGCCCAACTCGGCAAACGTGCTCAATGCTTCCAATCGTCTGCGTGCGTCCTCGGTCAGCAACTCTTTCTCCGGCGCAATGAGGTAACAGTATGCCTTGCGGTTCGATCGTCCCACACGTCCGCGCAACTGGTGCAGATCCGCCAGACCGTACCGGTCAGCACTGAAGATAAGGATCGTGTTCACGTTTGGTATATCGACACCCGACTCGATGATGGTCGTCGAGAGCAGGATGTCGTAGTCGTAGTTGATGAACGCCTCCAGCCGCTCTTCCATCTCACCTGCCGGCAGCTGTCCGTGCGCGGTGACGATGCGCGCCTCGGGACACAGTTTCTGGATGCGTCGTTCGATACGCGGCAGCATCTCAATGCGGTTATTGACAATGAACACCTGTCCGTTGCGTCCCATCTCCAACTCAATCGCCTCTTTGATGATGTCCTCGTCGTCAATGGTGATCAACTCCGTCTGCACCGGATAACGGTTGGGTGGGGGAGTGGTCATGACGCTCAGGTCTCGTGCTCCCAGCAGACTGAACTGCAGCGTTCGCGGGATCGGCGTCGCAGTCAACGTCAGCACATCCACGTTCGTCCGCAGCGCTTTCAGTTTCTCTTTCGCCGCCACACCGAATTTCTGTTCCTCATCTATGATGAGCAGACCCAAGTCGTGCCATTTGACGCTCTTGCCGATCAGCTTGTGCGTGCCAATGAGGATATCGATCTTGCCCGCTTCCAAATCCGCCAGCAGCTCTTTGATCTCTTTCTGCGTCTTGAGCCGGCTGATGTACTCGATGCGCACAGGCATGTTCGCCATGCGCTCGCGGAACGTGTTATAGTGTTGCAGCGCCAGCACGGTCGTCGGCACGAGTACGGCTACTTGTTTGCCGTCTGTCGCTACCTTGAACGCCGCACGCATCGCTACTTCGGTCTTACCGAAACCTACATCACCGCACACCAATCGGTCCATCGGCATCGGGCTCTCCAAGTCGTGCTTCACGTCTGCCGTCGCTTTCGCCTGGTCGGGCGTGTCCTCATAGAGGAACGACGCTTCCAACTCGTGTTGCATATACCCGTCGGGCGAGTACGCAAAACCTTTCTGCTGCTTGCGCGTCGCGTAGAGACGAATCAAGTCCCGCGCGATCTCCTTGACCTTATCCTTGGTACGCTCTTTGAGCCGCTCCCAAGCGCCCGAACCCAAACGGGCGATCGTCGGCTCCGAACCCTCACGTCCTTTGTATTTGCTGATGCGGTGCAGGTTGTGAATGGACACAAACACATTCGCCCCGTCGCGGTAGTTCAGTTTGATCATCTCCTGCGGCTTGCCGTTCACCGGAGTCGTGACGAGTCCGCCGAACTTGGCGATGCCGTGGTCCGAATGCACAACGTAGTCGCCTATCTGCAGTTGATTGATCTCGCGCAGTGTGATGATGGCTTTGCCGCGTCGGGCGTTCTCGCTGCTCATCGTCACGCGGTGGAAACGCTCGAAGATCTGATGGTCGGTGTAACAGCAGATTTTCAGCCCGTGATCCACAAACCCCTCGTGCAGCGTCGCATTGATGCCGATGAACATTCCATCATTGTGAGGCGCAGC
>JAFPGA010000194.1 GCA_017423085.1 Paludibacteraceae bacterium
GTTGTTGGTCCATGCGCCTTCAAAACCACCGTTCGGCAAACGGTAGTTATTGTTTCGTACCGCATCGCCTTGGAAGAAAACAAGGATAGCTTCCGGCAAAGAGGGCGTTTCTATATACAGCACCACTTGTGCTTTGTCGTTTGCCAGCACGGAGTAATAGGTCACCGCACCTTCTTTGAGTCCGTTGATCATCGTCACGGTAGCGCGCTCGCTGATGGAGTCCAGATAGAGCGAACGGTTATCCAGCATCAACTGACCAACGGCGCTCATCGGTATATTCGGCAACACGATATGTCCCAGTTTACCACCGTTGAACGTGAAATCAGGCAACACCAGTGTGATAGTACTGTCCATGGTGCCCGGCAACACGAACATCGACTTGTCGGCATAAGGCGTTCCGCCTATATTGAGTTCACCGTCGTACCGACCGCATACATCGCTCATCGATACGCTGTCCGTTCCCGTCCAAGGCTTGGAGGTCGATAGCACGGTAAGGTGCAGTATGCGTGTCGAGTCGCAATCATGGATGCTAAAGTACGATGCGTTCATGCTGATCACTCCTGCCGGCAGGGTACTCAGTTGGATACCTTCCCAAGTCTTGTTCTCCCCTTGACGGATAGTCATGTACTCTTCAATCGTATAATTGGGCAAGATCTGCACCGTGAGATGCACGATCGAGTCTCCGCCGTAGTGGTTGAGTTGCGCGAGTTGGATATCTCCTTCAAACGCCTGTGCATAATACACACCTTCGTACTCGACCGAGTCCCCTTCACACACCTTGGCGGTATAGTCCCCATAGGTACGGGGAACAGTAGTGACATACAGTTGCAGGCGATAGACAGAGTCGCATCCCTCTTGGGTGTGCAGGCTGTCGTAGAAGAGATAGGGTTCTTCTGCGAACTCCAATCCAGAGATCGGTTGGCCTCTCCACACGGTATCTTCGTCCGATACGTACATCTGCTCGTCGAAGACATAGGATGGCAGTTCATGCAACTCCAGTGTGATTACCGAGTCACCGCTTTGGCTGTTCGGCATACGGGTGGTGTAAGTACCCTCTTCCGTCAGACCTTGAAACGCATCATCCTCATAGATCTGCCCGGCACAGAAAGTAGCCGTGTAGGTATAATACGTGTCGTTCGGCCGGATGGATGGTTCGGTCATCTGCAGTGTATAAACCGTGTACTGCTGTGCCTGCGCATAGTTATGAGGCAGCACGTAGACATAGGCTCTGTACTGCGCGGCATCGTAGCCGATAAAAGTCTGCGCCGCCTTGCCGTTCGTTGTGGCTTCAATCACATATTCGCTGTCACTGTAGGGGTTCGACAACTGCGCTACACCATCGGTGAACGAAACAGTCACGCCGTCTATCTTGAGCGAGGTGAGTTGGTAATTATAGATCATCTGCACATCGTCCAAGTAGATATTATCCACACTACTGCCGGAGGTTGTTCCGCCGCCCGGCTGCTCGTTCGTCGTAAAGGTCATCAGCATGTAAGCCGCCTTATCCGGAGCTACCGAGTAGTAGGTGAACGGCACAGCGATTCGTTGCCAGTCCAGGGAAGAAACGGCGGAGTAGTTCACCTCCGCATCGGCTATCTTGACCGCCGAATAATCGCTTGACTCCGGATCCTGATAACGCGCATTGGTGGTCACCACTGCGTGCGCACGTGCCCTATTGGACGCGTTAGACGGGTTCTGGTCTGCTGGTATATACTTCGCCCAAAATACCAGCGAGTCAGGGTTACCCACAAACGGCGTGTTGTAGGCTGCATTGGACGGATCTGACACATTATAGTTCTTCGAACCATCGGATGCGGTCATCGAACCGGCACTGATCTGCCCGTTCGTACAGTTACCGTTCGCCTTGACGCCAAACATAGAGGCGGACTGCAAGCGGGCACTATGCGAACCAGTTGAACCCGGACGGACATCCGTACTTTGGGTGAACTGATCCGTATTACCGCTCACAAAAGCGGCGAAGTTGCCGGTTGCAGACGGAAACGAATGCCAGCCGTTCGGTTCATTATTGGTCCATGCGCCTTCGAATCCACCGTTGGCAAAGTCGTAGTTCTTGTTGGTTCTGGCGCCGTCAAACACGACGGAGAGCGGTTCCGGAAGAGACGACACCTCAATAGAAAGCGATATCATCATTGCGGAAGACGAAACGGATGAACCGCTCAACACAGACACCATTGCACGCTCCGTGATGGCTTTGATGTACAGGGGAGTACCCGCTAAAGTCAACTGTCCGCTCGCATCCATCGGTATATTAACCAGCACGATATCTCCCAATGAAGCTGCGCCAAACATAAAATCCGGCAACACAAAGGTTACGGTGTTATCCTCCGTACCCGGCAACAGATACACCTCTTTGTCGGGATACAACGTGCCTCCTATATTGAGTTGTCCGCTGAACGTGCCCGTCACGCCACTGACAGCGACCGCCATCACGGACGTGCACAATGCTACTGTTGCTACGATAGTTGTTAGTATTCTTTTCATACAGCAATTTACAGATTGATATTCATTCGACAAACAAACGTACGCGGCGGAGCCAAAGCCATCGGACGATAACTGTACTCCGTGTTGAGCAGGTTGTTCACCAGGAATTGCATTTCAACATGCTCCTGGAAACGGATAGAGCAACGCAGGTCCATGGTGAAGATGCCGGTGTTATGGGTCATCCAATAGTCATGCAGCGACAGGCCGTCCTCGTAGCCAAAGATGAACAGACGGGCGTAATCCATCAGATCCTGCTGTGCTTTCTCGCGCTCATCCACCATTAGGTAGTCCACTGCCAGGATCTTACTGCGGTACGACATGTTCAGACCCAACGAGAACCATTTGTAGTTATAGTCAATAGTCGTTTTGAACGAGTGTTTGTTGCGGTACTTGAGGTACTTGGAGTCATTGGACTTATTCTTCATCTGCAGCGGGTCGGTATAGGTCTTCTCCTGCTCGATGCGCGCCGCATTGTCCA
>JAFPGA010000022.1 GCA_017423085.1 Paludibacteraceae bacterium
ACGTGTCGTGCCGCAGTATTTCTACCGCCTCAATGCGGATGGTACCTATGCCAACGGTTCCGGTTGCGGCAACGAGACCGCTTCCGACCACGAAATGATGCGTCAGTTCATGGTTGAGTCCGTGTGTTACTGGGCACGCGAATACCATGTGGACGGCTTCCGCTTTGACCTGATGGGAATCCATGACCAGGAGACGATGAACGCTATCCGTGCCGCATTGGACGAGATTGACTCAACCATCCTCACCTATGGTGAAGGTTGGGCTGCCATGAGTCCCGCGTATCCGTACGAGGAACTTGCAATGAAACAGTGGACCTATAAGATGCCGCGCGTAGGTGCGTTCAGTGACGACATCCGCAACGCCCTCATCGGCTCGCCGTTTGACCACGAGCGCGGTTTCGCGTCCGGTAATGCTGCTTGCAAACAAGCGCTGATGAACGGTCTCATCGCGTGCCCGGAGTGGAGTGGTGAACCGATGCAGCACGTAAGCTATATCACCTGCCACGATAACTACTGTCTCCGTGACCGTATTGAGGTGAGCGCGAAGGAAGAGACCGAAGCAACCAAGATCCGCATGAACAAACTGGCGCAGACAGCCGTCCTCGTTTCGCAAGGAATGAGCTTCATCTATGGCGGCGAAGAACTGTTCCGCACCAAAATGGGTATTGACAACAGCTACCAAAGCCCCGACAGCATCAATATCATTCCGTGGGAGAACAAAACCGCCTATGCAGACCTGTTCACCTACTACCAGCAGATGATCGCTATCCGTCATGCGCACAAAGGTTTCCGTCTGGGCAGCGTGGAAGCGGTGAAAGAGCATGTGGAGTTTATCCCGACGGACAACGAGCACCTTATCATCTACCGCATCAATGCGCTCGAAGGTATCGACAGCGCCAAGTCACTGATCGTGCTGCTCAACGGAAGTGCCGAACAAGCGAAAGTGGATGTGCCGCAAGCCCAATACAACGTGCTGGCGCATGACGCGCAAGCCAATGCCGCCGGTCTGGGACAAATTAACGTAGATCATGTGGTTGTAGAGCCCTATTCGGCTACGATCTTGGCTGAAGAATAAGAAAAATGCGCAAAAATTGAAAAAAGTTGCTCAAATATTTGTATATTTGAAAAAAAAGTAGTACTTTTGCACCGTGAAATGAAAGAGGGGACCCCGACGGGTTCCCTCGATTTTATAAAAATGGATAAACAGCAATTACAAAATTGGATCGAAGAGTACCTGCAGGGTACCGATTATGAGCTGATTACACTCAACGTATCAGCCGGTAATGACATTCTCGTTGAGGTGGACCGCCTGACGGGCGTTGATGTGGATTTCTGTGCGGAGCTGAACCGCTATCTCGTGGAGAAGTTGGAAACCAATGCCAACGCCAATGCCGATGCCGACTACTCCCTCGAAGTGGGTAGTGTGAGCCTCACCGACCCGTTCAAGACCAAGATGCAGTTCGAGAAGAACCTCGGACACGATGTTGAGGTGCTGGTGGAAGGCAAGAAACTGCGTGGACAACTCGTTTCGGTCGATGAAGAGACGTTCAGCGTAGATGTAGAGGAGAAAGTAGCTGTCGAGGGAAAGAAACGCAAAGAGACGCAGATCATCACCCACACCTGGCGCTACGACGAACCGAAGT
>JAFPGA010000195.1 GCA_017423085.1 Paludibacteraceae bacterium
CATGGACATCTCCGACAAGTCGAATGACGATTGGCGTATCACGACCTGGGGTAAGTTCATGCGCAAGTACTGGCTGGACGAACTGCCGATGCTCATCAACTGGCTCAAACGGGATTGTAAGTTAGTCGGTGTCCGTCCGCTGAGTAAGACGATGTTCGAGACCTACCCGAAGTGGTTACAGGACAAGCGCACGCTGACCAAACCCGGACTGATACCGCCGTTCTATATCGACCACCCGAATACCTTCGAGGAACTGTTTGCCAGCGAAGATAAGTATCTGACAGAGTATCTGGCACATCCGATTCGTACGGACATCAAATATTTCTTCCTGACCATGCGTTCTATTGTGACGCGCAAAACCCACAGCGCATAGTGAATGCCGAGCACGCTTATATGGATCTGGTGCGGGCAGCACTGCAGGGCGATAAAGCCGTGTGGCCGGTGGAGCAGACGAATCGTCTGATGCAACTCAATGCGCAGCAAAGCACGAGCACGCTGGTTTATCCGATGGTGCTGGAGCAGACGGATATACCCGCTTCGGCGCGGCTGCAGATGAAGAGCATGTGCCTACAGACAATGCAGCAGCAGGTCAAACTGCAGCACACCTTGCAGGTAGCATTGGACGCATTGGAAAAAGCAGGTATTCAAGCCGTTCTGATGAAAGGGGCAGGTCTGGCAATGCTTTATCCGGAGCCGCAGTACCGCACATGGGGAGACATCGATCTGTTCGTCGGCAAGGAGCAGTACCATCCGGCTTGCGCGGTGATGCGCAGCACCTTTCCCGACGCGCTGAAGTTCGACGAAGAATTGGACCACTACAAGCACTATAACCTCATTGCGGATGGTATCTCCATTGAGATACACCGTATCAGTGTGGCACAGCAGCACCCGGTGGATGAGATGCGCTATGACCAGATAGAACATTTCGGCATGACGCACGGCGAGCGGATAACACTGAACGGATTGACGGTTACGGTGCCCGAACCGACCTTCAATGCGTTGTTTGTACTGCTCCATGCATGGGAGCACATGCTCACCCAGGGTGCGAACATACGGCAGTTATGCGATTGGGTGCTGCTGCTGCGTTCGTATCACGATACGATTGATAGTGAGCGGCTTAATTCTTATTTGAATGCGCTGCATCTGATGGATGTGTGGCAGTTGTTCACGTGGCTGGCGGTGCATCAGTTGGGACTCAAGCCGGAAGAGGCATTGTTCTATAGCGACGAACCGGCACGCAGAGCAGAGCGTCTGCTGGGTGACCTGCTGTCGGGACAGATGGTGGAAATAAAACATTCTGATACCGCGCCCAAAGGACGTATCCGGCGTAAGATGCACACCATGCAGGAACGGATGAAGAATGCCGATCGGATAGAGCAGTACAGCCCTGCGTACGCACGGCATATGCGTGCCACGACCTGGCTGCACGGCGCACGGCGATTCTTCGCCAAAGACAGACACTGGGAATAGTTAAGTAGCAGATATAATGACAAAGAAATACGAAGATATCATGCGTGCGTTGCGCGCGGACGAGTACGCTCCTGTCTATATATTATGTGGAGAAGAACCGTACTATGTGGATCGTGTGCAAGCCTACATCGCGGAGCATGCGCTGGACGAGATGGCGCGTGAGTTTGACCAGCAGATACTCTACGGTCGTGACTTGCAAGGTGCTGATATTGCGCCTGTTATCGGTGCAGCACGCGGGTTCGCGATGATGGGTGGACGCAAGGTCATCATCGTTCGCGAGGCGCAGAATATCAAGAAATGGGAAGCACTCAGTGCTTATCTGGACAACCTGATGCCACAGACAGTGCTGGTGCTGTGCTACAACGGCAAACCAGACAAACGACAGGGCGTGTGGAAGAAAGCGGCGGAGCACCCGCAAGTGGTGTGGCTGCAGTCCGACAAATTGCGTGACTATGAGGTGGAGCGCTGGATATCGGCGTACATCCAGGACTTCAGCCGTCAGCACCCGGGCGTCAGCATCGACCCGCGCGTGGCACCGCTGCTGGCGGACCATTTAGGAACGGATCTGAGTGCGATAGTCGGGGCGCTGCAGAAACTGATTGACGGTCGACCCGAAGGCGTGAACACGATCGACGCTGCGTTGGTGGAACGCAATATTGGTATCTCTAAAGAATACAATATCATGGAGTTACAAGCCGCGCTCATACGCGGTGATGTGGCACGGGCGAACAGGATAACGCAGTATTTCGCGGGCAGCAAAGACCATCCGATGATACGCGAGATGGCGCCTCTGTTCACTTTCTTCTCCAATCTGCTGATGTACCATTATCTGCCGGACAAGAGCCAGGGTAATGTGGCGAAAGAGTTAGGCATCAACCCGTATTTCGTGAAGGACTATGTTGCGGCAGCCAAGCGTTTTCCTGCCGGCAAGACCTTCCTCATCGTCGGCTATCTGCGCGACACCGATGCCCGACTAAAAGGTATCAATAACCCGTCCGCTAAAGATGCGGATCTGTGGAAAGAATTGATTTACAAGATAATGCACTGAAAGGCTAAAGGTTGTAGGCTAAAGGCGTATGCTTAGGGACGTGAAGTGAACGGACCGTAGTATTCCCGCGGCAGCTCATGCCATGACGAGGGATAACTGTGCAGGTTTACCCATAGGATGCTGTCTAAATCAGCCTTTTCGAATGTCCGGATTTCCGTTACCTCCCATTCGTCCATCGGTTGTTCGGTGCGGAGGTTCAGTTCCGCTTCATGGGCTGCCAGGAATTCAGCTTCCTCAGCATCCAGTTTTGCCATCACTTTCGGATAGATCTTATCGAACAGTCTCGGATGAGCCGTGTACCACACAAGTGAAGAATCAAACTCCGCTTGTGTAATACCGTGTTTCTCAAGCACTTGCGCGTAGTAGATATTTTTTGTTTCCGTATCGGAGTTTCTCATTCCGTTCAGTTGCAGCATCGCATCTGTTTTATGCAAATCGACCAGCACGTCCCGCATCTCCCAGGAGTGCAGAATACCCTTGGGACGACAGGAGACTGCTGCTGTTGCGATGATCAGCAGTAGCAATAGAAATTTGCAATTTGATATTTGATATTTGAAATTATTTAATTTCATTTCATTTCATTTCTCTTCGATGGGTGCTTGGTCTTTGGGTTTGGTATCCGAACTCAGTTGTTTGGAGTAGAAGAACAGGATCACAAAGACGGCCACAGTGATACAACTGTCCGCGAAATTGAATACCGGACGGAAGAACACTTGTCCGCCGAGCACAGGCAGCCAGTCGGGCCATGTCCACAGCGGGAAATAGAACATATCCACTACCTTGCCGTAGAACCAATCGGCGTAGCCGAACAGTTTGCCGTAGCACACGCAGTCGATGATGTTTCCCGTTGCGCCGGCAATGATGAAGGCGATGGTGATGATGTATCCGACGGGTGTTTCGGGTCGGCGAATGAGCGTGTGGGCATACCATCCGAGCAGCGCTACCGCAATCAGGCGGAAGATCGTCAACGCGAACTTAGGCATCCACTCCAGACCGAACGCCATGCCGTTGTTCTCTATGTAGCACAGCCAGAACCACGAAGTGATCTCATGGCTCTCACCGATGGCAAAATGCGTGGCGATGTAGAGCTTGATGATCTGGTCGATGATGAGCGAGAGCAGGACAATCGCTGTCACCGCAAGGCTCAATGTGAGGGTGCGATTTTTCATAATTTAAATGCTTTCTTGACTTGCTCCAGTCGGTCCAGTTTCTCCCAGGTGAACAGTTCCACTTCGCGTGTGTAGGGTTTACCGTCTGCATCGAAGAAGGTCTTGGTCACCACTTCGTTGGTGCGTCCTACGTGTCCGTATTTGGCCGTCTCTTCGTAGATAGGTTGCGTCAGTTTGAGGTCGCGGATGATAGCTGCCGGACGCAGGTCAAACAGCTGGCCTATGGTCTTGGCTATCTCGGCATCGCTGATTTGCACCTGTGCTGTGCCGTAGGTGTTGACGTAGAGCGAAACGGGTTCGGCTACGCCGATAGCGTAGGATACCTGTACCAGCGCTTCGTGTGCCACACCGGCTGCCACCAGATGTTTGGCGATCCAGCGTGCGGCATAGGCTGCCGAACGGTCCACTTTGGACGGATCCTTTCCGCTGAACGCACCGCCACCGTGTGCGCCGCGACCTCCGTAGGTGTCCACAATGATCTTGCGTCCCGTCAGACCGGTGTCGCCGTGAGGACCTCCGATAACGAAGTTACCCGTCGGGTTAACCAGCAGTTTGGCGTTCGGATCTTTGAGAAATTCTTCCAGCAAATGGCCGTAACGGCTGTCACGGGTGGCTACACGCGGCAGCAGATAGGCGATGATATCTTTCTTGATGAGCTCCGGAGAAACGGTTGTACATTGTCCATTGTCACTTTGTACATATTCGTCGTGCTGTGTGGATAACACGATCGTATCGATGCGCACGGGGTGGTTGTGTTCGTCGTACTCGATGGTGACCTGTGACTTGCTGTCCGGACGGAGATAGGTCATCAGTTTGCCCTCTTTGCGAATGCGGGCGAGGGTATAGACGAGCGTATGCGCCAGATCCAGCGTCAACGGCATGAAGTTATCCGTCTCGTCGGTGGCGTAACCGAACATCATTCCCTGGTCTCCGGCTCCTTGCTCCTCTTCTGTCGCACGACTGACACCCATATTGATATCCTGCGACTGTGCGTGCAAGGCTGTCAGAATACCGCAACTCTCCGCCTCAAATTTGTAGGCTGCTTTGGTGTAACCGATGTCGGCGATGGTCTTGCGGGCAATCTGCTGTATATCCACCCATCCGTTGCAACTCACCTCGCCGGCAATGACCACTTGTCCGGTGGTACACATCGTCTCGCAAGCCACGTGTGCCCGAGGGTCTTGTGCCAATATATTGTCCAGAATAGCGTCCGAAATCTGGTCGCTCACTTTATCAGGGTGTCCTTCCGACACCGATTCAGATGTAAATAAATAGTTCATTATCAAAATCAGTTAATAGTCTATAAAACGATTAAAAGCAGCCGCCCGGCTGCTTTGGATAGTTTCTATTTAGCATTGTTTTAACGAGGTTGCAAGCAGTCAAATCCGTCCTCGGGTTCAAATTCGGCTGCAAAGGTACAACATTTTTTTGATATATGCAAATAAAACAAAAAAAAATCGCAGAATAATTTGCACATATGCAAAAAAAACCGTAACTTTGCAGCCGTTTTTGTCGAAATGTGCCGTTTGGCAGTATTTGCGGGCATATTTTAAGGAATAATATAACATACAATTTTTTTATGAAACCAATCAATGAATTGACTATTGCGTTGGCAAGTGACCACGCTGGTTTTGGACTGAAATCGATGATCCAGTTGTATCTGGAGCGCGAGGGCGCAAAAGTGAAAGATTTCGGTTGCTTCTCGATGGAGAACTGTGATTTCCCCGATTTCGCTCATCCGATGGCTACCGCTGTTGAGAAAGGCGAATGTGACTTGGGAATCGGCTTTTGCTTTACCGGTAATGGTATGAGCATGGCGACTAACACCCATCCCCATGTACGTGCTACCATATGTTGGGAGCCGCGAATGGCGGAAAACGCACGCCGTTTCTTTAATTCAAACGTGCTTTGCCTGCCTGCTGGTTATGTAGCCCCTGACAAAGCGTTGGAAATCATTCACTCGTTCGTTACTACTGCTTATGACGGTGGAGAGCGCTACGAGCGTCGTATTCATCATTTGGCCAATCCGAACAAGTACAGGATTGAGAACGGCGAGTGGATTTTGGAAGATTGAGAATTGTAGATTTAAAATTTAACGTATGGAAAAATTTAATGTAAAACTGCATGTACTGGCTCCGCTGACCGCGTTGGTGGTGCTGGTGTTATGGTTCTTGCCGAGTTCGTGTTTCGGCATTGAGGGCTTGACGGTCGTTCAGCAGCGCACGATAGCTATCTTTGCATACGCTGCGCTGATGTGGATGTTTGAGATCATCCCCGCGTGGGCAACCTCTGTTTCAACAATTGTATTCTTGCTGCTGGCTGTATCAACAAAAGGTTTCGTGACACCGGAAAAAATAGAAGTCTTGAACGAATGTACCGGTTTGATGGAAACCAAGACTGTTTTTGCCGAAGGTGCCACTGTGGATTTTAAAGCCATCATGGCTGCCTTTGCCGACCCGATCATCATGCTCTTCCTGGGCGGTTTCGTGTTGGCTATTACTGCCAGCAAGGTGGGCTTGGATGTCGTGCTCGCACGTGTGTTGCTCAAGCCGTTCGGAACTAACCCCAAGTGGGTGCTCCTGGGCTTCTTGACGCTCATCAGTGTGATGTCTATGTTCATGTCCAATACCGCTACGGCAGCGATGATGCTGGCGTTCCTCGCTCCGGTACTCCGTACCCTGCCTGCGGACGGTGGTGGTCGTGTCAGTCTGGCGATGTCCATTCCTATTGCCGCTAATATCGGTGGTCTGGGTACGCCTATCGGTACGCCTCCGAATGCGATCGCTATCGGTCAGTTGGCTTCCATGGATATCAACGTCGGCTTCGGCGCATGGATGATTCGTTTCGTACCGGTTGTGATCATCATGATCCTGTTCTCGTGGTGGTTGCTCATGTTCCTTTTCCCGTTCAAGGCAAAGGATGTGAAGATCGTCATTGAGCCGGACGAGCATCATCAACTGGATTGGAAGTTCTGGGTAGTGACCGTGACGTTCATTGCAACGATTTTGTTGTGGATGACCGGTGAGTTGACTCACCTGAACTCTAACGTCGTAGCGCTTATTCCGTTTGGTGTCTTTGCCCTGCTGGGAATCTTCAAGCGTGACGATTTTGCGAAGATTGACTGGCATGTGCTCTGGATGGTTGCCGGAGGTTTCGCTATCGGTACCGCGCTCAATAAGACCGGTCTCGCTGCTGCGTTGGTGGAATCTATTCCGTTCGGCAGTTGGTCGGCTATCGTGGTGCTCATCGCAGCCGGTCTGCTTGGATGGTTGCTCTCTAACTTCATTGCCAACTCGTCGGCTGCGAACCTCCTCGTGCCTATTCTGGCAGTCGTAGGTACCGCTATGACCGAGCAGTTGGGTGCTTTCGGTGGCGTGACGACGCTCCTCGTGTGCGTAGCCGCTTCCACCTCGTTTGCAATGCTGTTGCCGATCTCCACACCGCCTAATGCTATCGCTTGTTCGACCGGTCTGATCAAGACCAACGACATGGCGAAAGTAGGTCTGATTGTAGGTCTGGTGGGTATCGCAATCGCGTACGGTGTGATTTTGATTTTCCCGTTCAATTAATGCTTATTAGTTATGACTCATAGGTTAAAGTTCATTAGTATCTGTCTTTTGTCCTTGGTCCTTTGTCCTTGGTCTGTTCAGGCACAAGAGGTGAACAAGAAAGAGGCTGCCAAGTCGCATCTCAAGCAGCACTTCAAGCTGTACGGTTTTGTGCGTAACTATTTCACGTACGACAGCCGTGAGAGTTGGTCGGGTACAGGTGACTTGTACAACTACCAGCCCAAGGACGAGAGTTGGAACCAGACGGTGGCGGCAGCCGAGGCATCGGGTGTGCCCAGCGAGGATCTCAATGCGACCAGCACCTTCCGTTTCCTGTCCATGACCACCCGTTTGGGACTCAATATTGTGGACTATAAATGGCGCGGTACGGAGTTCGGCGGTAA
>JAFPGA010000196.1 GCA_017423085.1 Paludibacteraceae bacterium
AGCAGTTCGTAGTCCTCACCGCCGTTGAGCGCACAGGTGACGATATTGAGGTTCATCTCCTCAGCCAGCGCCGCAGCCTCGTAGTCAATCGGCAACTTATCTTCGTAGATACAACAGCCCACGCCCGACTGCGAACAGATGTGCAGCAGTTCAGACGACAAACCGTCACTCACGTCCATCATCGCTGTCGGTTTGACTCCCGCCTTACGCAGTGCTTCCAATATATCCCTTCTCGCTTCCGGCTTCAACTGACGTTCCAACAGATATTCCTTTCCTGCAAAATCCGGCTGCACATCATTAAGCGAAGCGTCACCATTCGCACCATTGAGCGAAGCGCTCATTGCTATGCGCTCCCGCTCCAACAACTGCAGACCCATATAGGCCGTTCCGAGGTTGCCCGACACGCAGATGAGGTCGTTCAGTTTGGCACCGTTGCGATAAACAATCTCCTTCGCATTCGCCACACCCAGACAAGTAATGGAGATGGTCAATCCGGTCATGGAGGCACACGTATCACCGCCCACGATATCCACATTGTATCGCTCGCACGCCAAGCGAATGCCCGAGTAGAGGGCTTCGATGTCCTCTACCGAGAACCGTTTGCTGATTCCCAACGACACGGTGATCTGCGTCGGCGTACCGTTCATCGCATAGATATCCGAGAAATTAACCACCGCAGCCTTGTAACCGAGGTGCTTGAGCGGCACGTACTCCAGATTGAAATGAATACCCTCCAGCAGCATATCGGTGGTCATGAGCACTTTCTTACTACCGAAATCCATGACAGCGCAGTCGTCCCCGACGGCTTTCTTCGTGCTCGGCTGCACAGGTTGTATGTCTTTGGTGAGGTGCTTGATCAGCCCGAACTCACCCATCGTTGCTATTTCTGTTCTTGCCATTAGCGTCCAATTATCACTTTACCTCAACACCCGTTGCGTTATACATCTTGCCGTCAAGGATGATGATCAGTTGACCGCCACGGATGAATTTTGTACTTTGTACATCGTCACTTTGTACATTCTCAAAGCCGACAGGTGCATTCTCCGGAACAATCTTCACGGCTTGAATATAAGCACCCGCTGAAACAGCATCCTCCACACGCGTTGCAATGCGTGCGGGAGCCGAAGCGGCACTCTGTGCATGCAGATAAATGACTACGTGAACCGGAGCCGGCACATCGTACGTTACTTCAGCCCAACCCAGCGCTGTCTGCGCAATGCTGACTACAGCTTGACCTTCCAGTTTCACTTGCAGCGTATATCCTGCCAGCGTCATGCACTGAATCTGTACCGTACCTCTACCCGCAGGGATGTCAAACACCAGCGAACCCGGCAGCAGGTCAATCCATGCACTCGAGCCCGGAACAAGATCCTCCAATGCCTGTGCCACCGCCTCATCGGTGAGCGAAGTAGCCAATTCCAATTGACCGGTCTCTTCGTTATACGCATCGTCAGCTGAAGCGCTGAACACGATCGACTCATAGCCTTCCGGATCGGTCGCGGTGAAATCAATGGTCGTCACCTCGTCTGCCGGAGCTACTACCGGCACTTTACCGATCTCCACTTCTTTGGCGTACTCGTTGTTGGTGGTCATGAATCCTTTATTGGTTTCGAACCGCACACCCGGTGTCAAGATAGCCACACCTTCCTCACCTTCTGCCATCACAAATGTTTTGCATTGGATAGCCAAACCGGTGGAAGTAGCC
>JAFPGA010000197.1 GCA_017423085.1 Paludibacteraceae bacterium
ATCATTCGTGATACTCGGCAAGATCGCACTGCTGCGCGGAGTCAGGTATTCGTTGCCTTTGATACCGATAAAATTAGCCGCACTGCACTCGTCAATATACCGGTGGTACTTGGCGTCCAAGAACAGACAGTCGTATCCCAGCGCATGAGCCGCTTCGGTCGCGCGGAACGATGAAGCATAGTTACCGCCTACCTTGAACTGACCTGTTCAGTACGGTGCCGCGCGGTCCACATGACGATTCACGATGAACGTCGTGCAGTGGAACTTACCCGGATAATACGGACCGATAGGGGAGGGGATGACAATGAACTCAAAATCTCTTCCCGGGCCGACTCCCAACCGCGGGGTCGTACCAATCAGCAGCGGACGGAAATACAGCGTCGCGCCCGTTCCGTACGGGGGAACCAAATCCAGGTTCTTGTCCAGCGCCAGACGAATCGCTTTACCGAATAACTCTTCCGGAATGGGTTGCATATACAGCCCTTCGGCACTCCGAGCCATGCGTTTGGCATTCTCCCGCCAACGGAAGATACGAATCTTGCCGTCCACTCCACGAAATGCCTTCAACCCCTCAAACGCCTCTTGACCATATTGCAGACACGTAGCCGACACATGCAAGTGCAGGTACTTGTCCTTCGTGGCGTACGGTTCTTCCCATACACCGTCATGATACGCCGCCCGAACAATATATTCCGGCTCGGTATAATGAAATCCTAATGTACTCCAATCAATATCTCTCATCATTTCATCATTTGCATCATTTTATCATTCATCAAACAATGTCTCCAACACGCTTAATTCTGTTTGCCACGGATGTTTGTCTGTCCAAATCTGTCCACTCCAGTCTTGTGTTCTTTCTGAATGCTGAAGGCTGAATGCTGAAGGCTTCTCCCTTCGCAGCAGACTCGCCAACGTAGCATTCATTTCGTCATTCAGGTCCAACAACCATTTGTACTCTTTCTCATAGAACGGCTTCAAATAGTCCGCGAAATACATGAAATAGGGCGTGTGCTGATACGTGCTCACCAGTGTGATCCAATGCTGGTGTTGCCACCGCGTCTGATAACTGATCTCTATGTCCCGCGTCAACTGCTTATGCTCCACTTTCTTCACCGGAACAGTGAGTCGAACCAAATTGTCCTTTGTACATTGTACATTGTCACTTTGTCCTTTAATGAGGCACCGATTTCGAAACGTCTGTTTCTCAAACGTCTCCATCTGCTCGATCGTCGCCGGCTCGCGCATCAGCGCTTCCATGTACGACAAGGGCGGCAAATATGCGGTAGGCATTACCATTGTTTCATTGTGTTACCGATGCGGTTCCAGCGAATATGGTGTTTGTCCTTGTCTATACTCAGCCAAATGAACACCGGGCGTCCAACGATATGATCTTCCGGTACAAATCCCCAGAAACGGCTGTCGGCACTGTTATGACGGTTATCGCCCATCATCCAGTAGTAGTCCATCTGGAACTCATACTCGCTTCCAATCGCTATCGGCTGGAACTCATACGCGTCGGCAATGCGTTTGTACACCCAGTAGTTCTCTTCGGTGATCATGATCTTATCCCCTTTGCGCGGAATATAAATCGGTCCGTAGTTATCGCGCGTCCATTCGTTGTGTCCCAACGGATACACAGCAATCTTCTCATTAGACTGCTCCAACTCAATGGATACGATATGACTGTTTTTCTCCAGCGTCTCTTTCATCGCTTCTGTCAGCGGGAAATGATACGTCAGCCCGTCAGCACTTTGATTGCGATCCGCCAGACTCAAACCAATCTTATCCATGTATTTGTTCGACAGCCGGAACCCGTCTGTGTGTACGAAATAATTCAACTGCAATCCTTCCCGTTCCGGCTCACGCTGCCAATCTGAAGGCTGATCGCTGATGGCTGACGGCTTCGTGAAAATCACGTTATCAATGATTTTCAACGAATCTCCCGGTTCTCCTACACAACGCTTCACGTAGTTTTCGCGTCGGTCCACAGGACGTGCTACGATCTCGCCGAACACATCCGGACGGTTACGAATCAACTCCTCGCCGTAATAGAACTTCAGCGTGTACAAATCATTCTCGCCGTCTATTCCGGTACAAACCGTGTCACCGGCAGGGAAATTGAATACCACGATCTCGCCTTTCTTCGGACTCGTCCATCCTTTCAAACGCTTGTACTCCCAATGTGGATGATCAAAATAACTCTTACCGCCGCCTAACCATTCCGGCATCGTGTGTTGTACCAACGGCATAGAGAGCGGTGTCTGCGGCACACGCGCACCGTACGCCATCTTGCTTACGTACAGAAAATCGCCTACGCGCAAAGTCTTCTCCAAACTCGAACTCGGTATCTGGTAGTTCTGGAACAGGTACAGGTTAATGAAATACACCGCCACCAACGCAAACACGATCGCATCTACCCACGAGCAGATGGTGTACAGCACTTTGTTGGTGTCTTTGTACTTGCGCCACCACGAATAATTGATGTACTTGGTCGTGAACGCATCCACGATCAGCGGCAGCAACGCCAGCCACCCCAGACTCTTCCAGTCGCCCCATGCAACCCAGATAACGAACGCGATATACAGCGCGCTCCAAACACCCGCGCGGATCCACCCCCCCCGCGTCGTCTCATTTACTCTATCTTTGAAACTTTTCATTCGTAATTTTTAATTCTTAATTTTTAATTTTTAATTTGTTCTGCTGCCAGTACAGCGCCAAGTGCAAATCCTCTGCGTCCTTTAGCTATGTGCGTAATAACAATCGTATCTTCCTCGCTGTCCCATTTCACCTCATGCGTTCCCGGCACTTCCCCCTCACGAATACTCTCAATAGGCACATCGTAATTTTTAATTTCCTCGGCGAGCGTTTTAGCCGTCC
>JAFPGA010000198.1 GCA_017423085.1 Paludibacteraceae bacterium
CTATTTTGAGGGCTGTACTTTTGCCGGCAAGGCGAATACGAATAAACTGATTTTCAAATCGTACGGAGGCACCAATGCCTGCAAGTTCGTTAACTGTGACGGTAAGTTGCCGTCTAATTCCGGTACGGTTGCTGCGCCTACCTACACCTACGACCACCTCTCAGCCGCAGACGCCAAGACTTATGTCACGAACAGCACATGCGGTGCAGGTGCCACGTTGACGGTAACGACAGCAGGGGCAGTCAGCAGTTCATGCGACAGCGGCAGTACACCTGTCACACCTGACCCGGAACCGGAAGATCCTCCTACTCCCATAACAAGCGACCTGACTTGGAACTTCTCCACAAGCGAGTTCACGGCATTAACCGGCGACATTACTGCCACAACAAGCATTAACAACCTAACCATCACAGCCAGCAGCGATAAGAAAGTGACTATTGCTACCGGCGCAAAGACGATTGACGGCATTGCGTTCACCCATGTGCTCAAGACAGGAGGAACAGGTTCTGCCACCGCACGTAGTCTGCAATTTGCAGTAACAGGTTCGTGTGCGATTGAGATCTATATGATCAGCGCCAACACCACTTCCGAGCGTACGCTGAATATTTACACCGGCAGTTACAGCGGCACACCTGCGACAACGATGACAGCCGGTTTGACAGCCTCCAAGCAGACCTATAACCACACCGGCGGAGCAACCACTATTTATTTGGGAAGTGCCAACAGCGGCATCAATTTCTACGCGATTAACTTGGTTTATTCCGGCACACCGGTGCAGACTTACACGCTGACATATGACGAGAACGGAGGAGAAGGTGAGATGGCCGAGCAGACGGTGAACGAAGGAGCTTCGGTAACCGTCTTAGCCAATACATTCACGGCACCAGAAGGCTATTCATTCAAGGAGTGGAACACGAATGCGAAGGGTTCGGGCACAAAGTATAATGTAGGCCAGAGCGTGACGATGAACGCAGACCTGACGCTCTATGCCGTTTGGCAACCGAACACCTACACCGTCACACTGAATGCCGCCGGAGGTACGGGAGGCACCGCGAGTGTGACAGCTACGTTCGATGCGCCGATGCCGAACATCACCCTTCCTACCCGCAACGGCTACACTTTCCTGGGTTATTTCGACGCGCAAGACAAGCAGTACTACGATGCAAATGGCAGCAGTACGAACAGCTGGATCACGCCGTCGAATGCGACCCTGACGGCACGATGGGAAGAGAACAGTGTGGTCACACCGGTAGGAGACAGCGAACTGCATTTCTGGTTCTTCCATGCAGCTGATGCCACAACCAACGGCCTGGGTAACGATGAGAACGTGTTTAGCAACATGGTAGCATCCGGCAGTCAGATGGCCGGCAGCATTACAATAGACGGAACCAGTTACACCATCACCCGTCGTACCGGAGACAACCAGGTATTCGGTTCGTTCACCGTTCCGACAGGCAAGAAGGCTATTTTCTATGCGCTGGCTGTTTCGTCCGGTAGCGGCGACCGACAGATTAACCTCGTCTGCGGAGAAGAGAAACACGAATACAATGTACCCGGCGGTACCAGTTCC
>JAFPGA010000199.1 GCA_017423085.1 Paludibacteraceae bacterium
ATAAAATAATAGTAGTCGAAGCCACGCATCTCTTTTTCTATTTGCACAACTCGTTCAGCTGCACCTTGATATACATGCAGGTCATCTACAAGTGCATCCTCTCCAAAGAGAGTTACCATTTTCTGTTCTTCTTCTCCCTCTCGCTTTCTATCTCCACAACCTGCAAAACCATCGAAATAAATCAGCTCCCACTCGTTTTTATCCCGATACGCGTTCATGATCGTAAGGTACGCTTTAACGTACTTTTGGAAGCAGTCGAGTTTGTCTTCTGTCCATTGACCGCCCCAAGATTTCTGTGTGGAGTTAGAATTCGCCATTGAGGAGTTTGGTTATGTAGTAGTTAAACACTTCGTCCAGATGGTTTGGAAAGACAGCGGAAGAGATGCCGCGACTGATGTTCTTGGCGGTGTTGGCATCGGTGCCGGGGAAGATGGCACAAGCGATGTTCTGCGGTGTGCCGCTAATTAGTTCCTTTTCTACGAAATAGCCGATGATGTTGAGAATAGTCTGCCGGAAGAATGGTTCACCCGGCTCTTTGCGGCATTGGTTGCGTTCGTCCATGAGCAGCACCCAAAGTTGCTCCATCGTGGAGCGATACTCGTCTCTTGGCGGGATAGCAGCAACACCCAAGCAACGACGCAGCAACTGACAGATTCGGTCGTTGGTGATGCGTTTGCGGTTGTTGTCGTAACCTAACATCTGCGGCTCAAAATCGATATGTTGCAGAATAGCTGTGATTGTCGCTTCCTTGCGCATCTTGCGCTGTTCTTTGGTTTCGACATCGCCGCTGACGGAAGTAGATTTCTTCTGCGGACCAAGATTCTGCGTGACGGTTACTTGCGAGCCGGGCAACGGGAAAATACCTCCATAGGAATCGCCCATGAAGACGTTGCAGTCACGCATCTCGTTGTGGTTGACAATCTTCGGTTGTTGCTCGTTTTCCATTATTGACGTGGGAAATTAGGGTTATTGACCATGCCGGGGAACACGTTGCAGCCGTGCATCTCGTTCTTATTGACAATCTGCATCGGCGTGTTGGCCATTACGGCTTTCTCTACATCTAAAATCTGCTGATATTCCTCATCAGTGCATGTACGACCAATCAGGTCTTTAAGCATGTTGATGATCTGATTGACGAACTGATATTGCTTGTGCTCCAAGATATAATTGATGATGGCTTGCAGGGTCATAGCTGCTTGTGCCTGCTTCTGACCTTCCATTAGTCGGCGCACCAGATCTTGGATGATTTCCGGCTGTTCTGCGATATATTTCACCGCATCTTCTTCGTTCTTTAACTTGCTGGAATCCAGCACAAAACATGCCTCGTTCAATAGCGTGACAGGCGGTTGCATTCCTCGATTCTGCGGTTGCTTGCGCAACTTGGTCAGATGCGTGATGAGGTCATTGAAAATACCACCTTGTTCTTGATAAAAAGACAAGGTGCGTATCGTATATTCTTCGCGACACAGTTTCTTTGCCATATTAGTTTTAATTTCGTTAAAACTATAAACAAAAAGTATGCCGAACCAAAAGCTGTGACAAATTGGCAGAAACATGGCAGTCTATTTATGCCTGACTCACTGCCGGACTCAGTCCGAAAAGAGCAAAAAAATCACATAAAAATTCATATTATATTTCATTCTTTTACAGTCACTTAGCGCATAAAATGCAAGAAAAATAACGGTGCAGACTCAATCATACGTTGAGTCGTTGAGTCCTCTGTAATTTTGCGGTCAGAAAAGCGAAAGCTAATCGTGCCCTTGTGGCTAAGAAACGTTCAGGAATAGGCCTGACGTTAACCGAAAAATTTATTAAAAACAAATGAAACAGAGAATCATTATTCTTCCGGTTGACCACTGGAGACGCAGTGGTACCGGTCTGGCAGAGTTCACACTCTGTGCACCTACGCGACGAGCACTTATGGACGCTCGTGAGCACCTGCGCTATTGGCCGTTTGTCAAGGAGTTCCGCGACGATGCCTACCTGCGCATCCGCGTTACCGTATTCATCGGACGCGGTTACACGCGAAAGCAATGGCAACATTACTGCCAACGCGGGATGGAACTGATGACGCTTTGCGTCAAACAACACCAAGCGTATTTCCGGGAATGGAGCGATGAGTTGTCGCACTTCGAACCCAAGTACACACCGTCTGAGTATCTCCGTCCCGACAATCTCCTTCAACCCATGTCTAACTTTATTGATGAAATGAAATTATGAAAAAGCAAAATTACCTTTGCGTCGATATGACGACGCTGATGAAGCAGAATGATCTGCAAGTGAATAACCAAGCAAAAGGCACGCTGCGCCGCGATGAGGAAGACCACTTCACGTTCACGGAGCAACACGCGAAGCCGCACGAGGAACATCCCGAACTGCATTGGCGACTGCTCGATCGCACCAAACACGGACGAGTGCACATCAACTCGCGTCACGTCAAAGTGGAGTTCTACATCCACCACGATGACTACCAGAACGGTCGTGAACTGGCGGATATCCTGGCTTCCGAGATTGAGACAATGGGCGAAAGTCTGAGCGAAATGTGCCTCGCGGAGGAGGTAGAGAAATGTTGCTAATCGCGATTAGAAGGGGCGGCGTGAAGTGTAGTAGCGCCTGCCCGTTCTACACCGAGACGGGAGTAGTGAGAGGAATCAATGGTCCGCTCAAAACGCATTGTCGAATGACGATGAACCCGTGGATGGTGGACTGCGACATCTACAACCCGATGTGTCTGGAGAAGATGGAAGTGAGTGAGGCGCAATGGAAAGCCATGCAGAAGACGGCTGGTAAGAAGGCGATCAAGCAACGGAAGTTATATCCAGAAGACCACGAGAATGCCAACCAAGTCGGCTGCGAGTGGACTCGCTCCAAAGGCAAATGGAACTCGCTCAAGTCAAGTAATGTAGAATTTAAAAACGAAAAATAACATGTTTCAGTATCAAGAAAAAGTAAATGCAGGTGCGCCGATGTTGTGCACCAAGGAGAAATGGGACGAACTGATTGACAGTCCCGAAGTAAGTAACGTATGTAAGCAGATTGCGGCGCTGGATGAGAGGGCAAGCGATTATGCAGAACGAAAGCAAGCACTCAAGAAGCGTCTGCCTATCATCATTCCGCACGCAGCGTCTTTCCGTAACGGCAAGCGCGTCAGCGCAGATGCTATCCCGTCCGGTCTTGCTATGCTGGATGTGGACCATGTAGAGGAGCCAAGAGCGTGGTTCGATAGTATCGACAAGCAGTTGCTGTCGGATAACAAGATTTACCTTGTCGCTATCACAGCAAGCGGTAAAGGTCTCCGCATCATCGGTGAAAG
>JAFPGA010000200.1 GCA_017423085.1 Paludibacteraceae bacterium
CATCGAGAAGATCACTTTTTTGTCGTCTACTGTTGCCATATCTATAAATATAATAATGTGTAAATTCAGAAAAAAAGAAAGCACTACCCCTGTAAGCCGGGTTCTGTACCGTTTGCACGGCGTCTGTCATTTATCTAATCCCTGAGTCACCCCAGGGCTTAAGCGTTCTACCCTCCGCCGCATGAGCCCCAGCCGTGTTGCATCGCTGCTCAGACCTTCGTCAACTCGGGCGGGCAACCCTCTCTCGGGACGGTTTACATGAACTTGCAGCCCCCAGCAGGCACAGCCCAATGATCACCCATTGGCTGGTGGTCTCTTACACCACCTTCTCACCCTTACCTCCTCACGAAAAGGGGGCGGTCGTTCTCTTCTGCCTTCACCTACTGTCACCAATAGCTTCCACTTTCAGAAGTGGGGCGCCCTATGCTGCCCGGACTTTCCTCTCGTGCCGAAATGGCACCAGCGACAGACCGTGGTAGTGCTTTCGAGTGCAAAGATACGCATTTTTATTGAAATACGAAAGTATCAGAATAGGATAATTGCAAATATGAAATCAAAAATATGACATTCTCTTAAAATTGTCAGTAATTTAAGATTTCAACTGTTAATCGCAAAGAGCCGTTAAGCCTGAAAGGCGAATTGTTAAAATGGGACAAATATTCACGACATTTTGTCATAATCCGAAAAAATGCACCTATATTTGCACCCGAAAACGATGAACGTGATCATTAAACATCAAAAGTCAAACATTAAACATTATAATAAAAATGACAGAGAATATGAAAAAAATCATCAATGTGGCAACGCCGGCAGTATGCGCCGTTGCTTTGGTACTCTCGGTAGCAGCTTTCACCAATACCAATGCTGCCAATCCTACTTCTCCCAATCCCGTCGTGAGCTCGGCTCCCGCTGTGCAGCCAGTAGACCTGACCTACGCAGCCGAGAAGGCACTGCCGTCGGTAGTGTATATCAAGAACACGCAGAACTCAAAGGTACAGACCGTTGAATACAACGATCCGTTTGAGGATTTCTTCTCCGATCCCTTCGGCGGCTTCTTCGGTCGCGGACAGGGTGGTAACAACGGTCGCCGCCAGCGTCAGATTCAGACTCCGAAGCGTACGGCTGCCGGTAGTGGTGTGATCATCTCCACAGACGGTTATATCGTGACCAACAACCACGTGGTGGACGGTGCCGACGAACTGATGGTGACACTGAACGACAACAAGGAATACTCCGCCCGTATCATCGGTGCCGACGCAACGACAGACCTGGCGCTCATCAAGATCGACGGCAAGAATCTGCCCGCCATCCAGATTGCCAACTCTGACGACGTTAAGATCGGCGAATGGGTGCTGGCCGTAGGTAACCCCTTAGGTCTGAATAACACGGTCACCGCCGGTATCGTATCGGCTAAGGCACGTTCGATGGGACAGGGTGTCTCGTCGATGATTCAGACAGACGCTGCCATCAACCAGGGTAACTCTGGCGGTGCGCTGGTGAACACCAACGGTGCGCTGATCGGTATCAACGCGATGATCTACTCACAGACAGGTTCGAACATCGG
>JAFPGA010000201.1 GCA_017423085.1 Paludibacteraceae bacterium
ATATTTTCATTATTTTTGATCCGTTTTCACACCTCTTGAAAATAGACCAGAAATGTGTTCGTTTTAGTCGTTTTTGTACCATTTTACTACCAATCTAAAATAGAGCAAAATTCCTAAAAAATTGCATAAATTTTAGGAAAGAGTCTGGTCCAAAAGGAAAGCGGGTTGTACCCCGCTTTGCCGTAGTTCCGGAAGATGTGCACATCGACCTCGGTGTAATCAGGCGAACAAACGTGACAGAAAGAGGTATACCGTAGGTAAGTATAAAAGAAAACCGCCTCACTCAATGAGCGGGGCGGTCATTAAATAAATCTTTAAAGTTATTTTACTTGTTCACCAGTAGCATTGTAAACCTTGCCGTCGGGCAGGGCGATATAGAGAATGCCGTCCATGAGCACTTTCTCTGCCTTGTCCGATTCAATGTGGACATCCTCAATAGCGGTAGGATCCCCGGCAGTCTCTACGGTTAGTACATACGATGCTTCGTTTGGCAGGTATTTCTCATCGCCGGCAAACGTAGCAGTGATGGTAGTTGTACCGGCCGCCACAAGTGTCACATCACCGGTGAACGCGAACATAGTTGCCACAGCAGGATTACTACTGCTGTAGGTTACCTCCACATCCTGCGGATTGCTCAATATCGGTAGTACAAACTCTGTAGCATCGACCTTCACAGAAGCTGTTGGCGCAGAGAATGCGAGCGAGACGGTGCCTTTGAGCACGGTCAGCGTATATGAAACCTCACCTTCCTCATGGAACAAATCGCCATTAGTATATGCAGTAATAGTGGTTGTACCTGCGGCTACAGGCGTTACTTCACCCGTCTCTGCGTTCACGATAGCCACCATCGGGTCTTCCGAGTAATAACTTACTGCCAGCCCATTCGGATTATTGAGCACAGGAGCCACAAACGTTTCGTTGAAGGTAGCAGTTGCTTCTGACGATGCAAAAGCAAGTGCTGGTTTTACCTTTACGGGACTCGGCACAATCAGCAAGTTACGCACCTGCGAACCTTTACCGTCCTCGATAGCACCGTTTACAACTTCACCGCCGGCAGGCGTTTGGATATAGCAGTCTGTAAGCGATATACCGCCTGTGAAACTGAATATTGCCGCAGAACCCGAGGCATTAACCTCTACGCGCGAGTTAATGATGTTCATGCAGTCATCAGCTATACCGCTTCCCTTAAACGGCATGATTGCGTTAACAACGAGGTTTGCGCTGTCAAGTGTCAGTATCATTCCTTTTTGTGTGCCAAATGCCACTCCGTTGCCGTTGACCGTCATCTGTTTGCCACGAATAGTGGTGTTCTTTCTAAGGTCGAACAAGGTGCTGTATGATTCCGAACCCTGTGATATCGTGCAAGCCTGTGCTACATCTATGATGAGACCGTCAATGCCAGTGTTGCGCACCAGATTGGCCGAGTTGCTGATTGTATAGTTACCCTTTATCGCCAGCGTATTCATACCATCGAACGCGAACTTGCCATCTCCGAGGATGTCGTCACGGTTGCGGCTGGTCACACGCGTAGAGGCAACATATAAGTCATACTCCTCACCGCTGACGGTTATCTGACACTCATCCGATTTTCCATTAGCGGTAGCGGTGATGGTAGCTTTCGCACCTATCGGCGCGTTGGCGGCTATCGTCACGATACCGTTTGTTACGGTGGCTACACTTGTGTTGGAACTGGTCCATGTTATTGCCGCTTCGGAGTTAGACGGCATCAGTTGAGCCACCAGTTCGAGTTCCTCATTGGGGTCGGCGGTAATCGCATTCTCTCGCAAGATCAGGGAATCAACAGCATATTTGCCATCGGTGACGGTGATGGTAAAGGTCGTGTTGTTATTCAGCGGATGACCGTTTTGCAACGGAGTATAGACATATACACCCGGCGTAGCGTTTATAGCATTGATGGTCATCGTCTCGTAAAGTGAGAACGACACTATCGGGGCGGTTCCTTCGCCGCTCACTTCGGTGGTCAGACCGTACACCGAACCGGAGAACGGGCGGCGGCTGACTTCGATACCTGTTATCTTCTCACCGGCAGCAATGGTACGGCTGCAACCGTTGATATAGTCTAACAGCGGGAAATAGCCGTCCGGAGTAACATTGAACTGCACATATCGTGTCTTGTAACCGATAGCACTGTTATATACCAAAATGCGAACATCCAGATAGTTCTTTTCTTGAAGTGTTTTCAGATAAACAGTTGTGTAGTTGCTTGAAGAACTGATGGGTCTCGTACACTCTGCATCCTCGTAGAATGTGCCATATTGAGAACCGGTATTGTGGAAATCTACCGTCCAGTTGCTGCCCGATACACCATACCAGTTGGTGGCATTAGATGGTACAGGCGAAGCGTCACAACGGATAACATCACCCACTTTGCAATTCAGTTCGTTGTTAATATTCTGGAAATAGCCTACCGTCTTGCTTACAGACAATTCCACATCTGTCATGTAAACCGATGTGCCTATATATAGTCTTGCTTCCGCTATCTGCTCACCGACCAATGTCGAGGGGGTCTCTTTGACACGGGTAAAGACGGTGTTATTCGCATTAGACGAACCTCCCAACTCAAAGAATCCAACTTCGCTTTCCGGTGTCACGGCATTGTTCCAATCGCTTGCGGTAAGAGACGAGGCATCTTTGGAGTAGTTGAAGATGATATACTCCTGCGTCGTCTTTGCATTGGACAAGTACACCTTGTCGTTGATGTTGGTCAGCGTTGGAACAACCGGTACATCCGTACATATTTTCTTGGCTATCTGACGGCTCGGGCTGTAGATATAGCCGGTATGGCCAGCCGCTGCCAC
>JAFPGA010000202.1 GCA_017423085.1 Paludibacteraceae bacterium
TGCTGTGGGGCATCAATACACTGTTACCATGTCTCGTTTGGCCTTTTTTATCAAAAAAAGACAAAAAATTTGCGTAATCCAAAAAAATGTTGTAAATTTGCAGCGAAATTGACGGCATACCGCTATACCGGTATACCGAGATACCGAAAAACTTAATAAAACACAATATCATGAACATCAATTTTCAAATTCACTATCGTGCCGAGTATGGGCAGTCTCTGTGCGTGATCGAGACGCAAGAGTCGATTCTGGGTTGGACGGAGAAAGAGCCGTTGGTGCTGGATTGTCAGGGAACGGATTTCTGGCAGTGCAATGTGCCAATTAGCGATTTCCCGACCGAGGTGCAGTATAAATATGCTATCCGTTTGCAGGATGGCGGCTATATCTATGAGGCGGGTGAACCGCGTCGTCTGCCGCTGAAAGCTGCTGACAAGAACATCGTTGTTCGCGACTCATGGCAAGCCAGCACGTATGAGGACAGTTTCTATACGACAGCATTCCTGAAAGCGCTGTTCCATCGTGAGAAACCAGCAAAGGTGAAAGCTCCGAAGGGATGTATCCGCTTCTCGATTGACCTGCCGCAGATCCTGCCGACACAGGGAGTGGCTATCATCGGTAACTGCGATGCGCTGGGTAACTGGGATGCAGCCGGCAAACTGCCGATGTCTGATGCCGAGTTCCCGTTGTGGCGTGCCGACATCGACGTGAAGGGTCAAGATGTAGTGGAGTACAAATATGTCATTTATGACCTGAAGACCGGTGCGGTGGTAGATACCGAATGGGGTGAGAACCGCCAGATCTGGGGCGTAGAGAAGGGTCATGTCATTTATCAGAACGACCGTTCGTTCCGTCGCACCCAACCTCGTTGGAAAGGTGCGGGTGTTGCCGTTCCGGTGTTCTCGCTGCGTAGTGCAGAGGGCTTCGGTATCGGTGAGTTCCAAGACTTGAAGAAGATGGCAGACTGGGCTGCGGCTACAGGTCAGCAGATGATTCAGACGCTGCCGATCAACGATACGACGCTGCGTCACAACAACTTAGACAGCTATCCGTACAATGCTGTTTCGGTATTTGCACTGCACCCGATCTATATCAACATTGAGAAGATGGGTCGTCTGACACCGGCACAGCAGAAGAAATACGATGCAAAGAAGGCCGAGTTGAACGCTCTCAGTTTTGCAGACTATCAGAATGTGTACGACGCGAAGATGGTGTTCTTCAAGGCGCTGTACAAACAAGATAAAGATGCGCTGTTCGGCAGTGCGGAATACAAAGCGTTCATCAAGAAGAACGACAGTTGGCTGGAGCCGTACGCAGCTTTCTTGGCAAAGCGTGACAAACAGCCGAAAGACTTCTATAAGTTCCTGCAGTTCCACGCTGACAAGCAGTTGGCAGAGGCGGTTGCTTATGCACACTCGATCGGTGTGGCGATGAAGGGTGATATACCTATCGGCATCAGCCCGGACTCGGTGGATGCAGCTGTTTATCCGGAGCTCTTCAACCTGGATGCCAGCGCCGGTGCTCCGCCCGATGACTTCTCGATCAGTGGTCAGAACTGGGGCTTCCCGACCTATAACTGGGACGAGATGGCGAAAGACAACTTCGGTTGGTGGAGAGCCCGTTTCCAGAAGATGCAGGACTATTTTGATGCGTACCGTGTGGATCATATTCTCGGTTTCTTCCGTATTTGGCAAATGCGCAAGACGGATGTATGGGGATTGTGCGGACACTTCGTTCCGGCACTGCCGTACAGCTACGATGACTTGTGCGCACAGGGTGTATGCCTCGATTGGGACCGTATGACCAAGCCGTATATCCGCTCCAATTTCTTGGGTGATGTATTGGGTTATGACACCGAATGGGCAAAGCAGCATGCACTGCAGACCCGCGATAATTATATCTACTGGTTCCGTCCGGAGTTTGACACGCAAGCGAAGGTACAGGAGTGGGCAGACCGTTTGCTCAGTGATGAGAAACAGCTGAAAGCCAGCGGCTTGAGCGAAGAGGCCGTTCATAATATCTGCAACGGTTTGATCTATCTGCACTGCGAGGTGCTGATGGTGGAAGACCAACGTCGTCCGGGTTGGCTGCACCCGCGTATCTCGATCTATCAGAGTCACTCGTTCAACGAGCTGTACAGCGATCAGAAAGAAGTGCTGATGCGTATTTACAACGAGTATTTCTTCCGTCGTCATACCCAGTTCTGGCGTGACTCGGCAATGCGCAAGCTGCCGACGCTCATCCACTCGACGCATATGTTGTGTTGCGGCGAGGACCTGGGAATGGTACCGGCTTGTGTACCTGATGTGATGCACGAGTTGCAGATCCTGAGTCTGGAGATCCAGCGTATGCCGAAAGATCCGACCGTTAAGTTCGCTCACCCGGCTGACGCTCCGTACCAGAGTGTCTGTACGACGGGTACGCATGACATGAACCCGCTGCGCGCATGGTGGGAAGAGGACCGCGGTGTGACCCAGCGTTTCTACAACGAGCAGATGGGTTGGTGGGGCGACGCTCCGCAAGAGATGAGTCCGGAGATCGCCGAGTTCATCATCAACCAGCATATGTACAGCCCGGCAATGTGGACGATTCTGCCGCTGCAGGATTGGTTGGCTATTGACGGCGACGTTCGTCTCAAAGACCAGTTCGCGGACCGTATCAACGTGCCGGCTAACCCGCGTCATTTCTGGAACTATCGTATGCACCTGAGTCTGGAAGAGTTGATGAAGTGCAAGAACCTGAATGCCAAGATTAAGAAATTAACAAGCGTAAGATAAACTTAATTATTCACTAAAAAAACAAAGAATTTATGATTTCGTATTGTCCTAAATGTGGCAAGCCGGTAGCAGACGACGCTACTTTCTGCCCGGAATGCGGTGCTCCGCTCAAAGCATCTCAACCTGCTCAACCTGCACAACCCGGTTATTCGAAACCGAAAGAGGACGTAGGTCAAAAGCCTGATAACAACCTCATTCTGGCTATTATCACCACGGTGGTATGCTGTATGCCGTTAGGTGTATGGGCTATTGTGCTGGCAAGCAAAGTAGATAACCTGTGGAATAGCGGTCAATATGCTCAGGCACGCGAGAATGCTGACAAAGCAAAGAAAATAAGCATCATCGGTATTGTGGCAGGTGGTGTGTTCAGCGTGGTTTACCTCATTCTCACGTTCGGCATTTACGGTGCAGCAATCTTTGCAGACCTGTACTAAATATAAATGGCTGATTGTAATCGCCGTCGTGGTTGTCATCGGCGTTGCGTATTACATTATCGATCCGGTCATGCATAAATGGGTACCCAAGTGCCCATTTATGCTTTTGACGGGTTGGAAATGTCCCGGTTGCGGTTCCCAGCGGGCGCTTCACGCGCTCGTACACGGGGATATAATAGAGGTGTTTCGGCAAAACGCGTTGTTTCTTCCTTCTATCGCTTATATCATAGCGATTGTAGCGTCGCGGCTGAAACCGAGTCTGCACGACAAACTAACAGGCCAGATAGCCATCTGGACTTATTTCGGGATAGTTATTGTTTTCTGGATTAGCCGAAATATCTTCGGTTTTTAGAGTTTTTCCAATTCTGCTTTCACTTGCTCCATCAGCCAGAGAGGTGTGCTGGTAGCGCCGCATATGCCGACTTTAAGGCCGGCTTCGCCTGATAGACCGCTTCGCTGAAGGACCGTTTCTACTTCGTCGGGAGAGGAGACAAAATAGGTGTGCTCGTTCGCTTCCTTGCAGTGGTTGAAGAGGACGCGGGCATTGGACGATTTGGTGCCGCCGACGAAGAAGACGATGTCGTTGGCGCGGGCGAAGTCCTGCAGTTGGGCTACGCGGTTGGCGACGTTGCGGCAAATGGTGTCGTGCGCTTCCAGCGCAATATTCGATTTTCGATTTTCGATTTTCGATTGGATGGCCTCTACTAAGGCGTGAAAGCCTTCCACGGATTTGGTGGTTTGGGAGAAGAGGTAGATGGGGCGGGTGAAATCGAGTCGGTCGAGTTGCTCGGCGGATTCGATGACGATTGCCGTGTTGTTGGTTTGTCCCTGGAGACCGATCACTTCGGCATGTCCGGGTTTGCCGTAGATAACGATTTGCGGCGGTACGGGTTCGTCGTTGCGGTGCGTCTCGTAGCACGCGCGGATACGATCCTGCAGTTTCTTGACGACAGGGCAGGTAGCATCGATGATCTCAATGCCGCGTTGGCGGGCTATCCAATAGGTGGAAGGCGGTTCGCCGTGTGCGCGGAGCAGCACCCGCGAATGAGAAGGCAGGGTGCGCAGGTCGTCGTAGTCGATGGTACGCAGACCCAGATCTTCCAACCGCGCTACTTCCTGTCCGTTGTGCACGATATCGCCCAGACAACAGAGCGGACCGTGCGTCAGTTCGCTTTCTGCTGCTGTGATGGCGCGGGTGACGCCGAAACAGAATCCGCTATTTGTGTCTATCGAACAAGTCATAGATGACTTTCATCTGTTCTTCGCGGGTGAGGTGACTGTTATCCACTACGATGGCGTCTTCGGCTTGGCGAAGGGGGGATTCGGCACGGTGAGTGTCACGGTAGTCGCGGTCATTGACATCTGCCAGAACAGCATCGTAGTCGGGTTTCTCTCCTTTCTCTACCAGTTCATCGAAGCGGCGTTGTGCACGCACTTCCGGCGAGGCGGTGAGGAAGAGTTTGAGTTCGGCGTTCGGGAAAACGACAGTTCCGATATCGCGGCCGTCCATGACGATGCCTTTGTCATCGCCCATTCGTTGCTGCTGTGCGACGAGGAACGCGCGCACCTCTTTGATCTGCGAGATGCGGCTGGCGCAGTTACCTACTTCAAGCGTGCGGATCTGCGACTCAACATCTGCTCCGTTGAGGGTAACGTGCTGTGCTCCGTCGATGAGGATGAAGCCGACTTGGATCTGCGGCAGGGCAGCGATGATGTCTGCCGGTTCGGTCAGGTTGTGACGCAAGGTGTACAGACCGATCGCGCGATACATGGCACCGGTGTCCACGTAGGTGTAACCGGCATACTTGGCAAGCGCTTTAGCGATAGTCGATTTGCCACAACTGCTGTATCCGTCTATTGCAACAATGATTTTATTGGTCATTTTAGTAATGAATTGATATCAAGTGTGAGTCCTAACTGGTAGGAGAAATTGGCTTTGGTCAACTGGCTGACCGCAAAGCCGACGCGTGCCTGTTTGATCTTGACCCCTGCACCGAGTGCAAAACCGGCCAAGGAACGCTGGTCGGTGAGGTTGAGTTCGGCACGGCGACGGTGGTTGTAACTGAGCGCGATGTAGAACTTCTCGCTCTTGGGTACCACTTCGATCGCCCAGATGGTATGACGGAACATCATATCGTACCACGGGATATCGTGCGGGATGATGTCTCCTGTAGTCGGGCTCTTGTCAAGGCTTGTCCATTCGTAATTGAGATACCAGGTCTGCATGTTATGTATCTGCAGGTGGAACCGCAGCGGTGCATGCTTGACGCGGTAGGATAGACCGAGTTGGAGGTTGAGCGGCAGCATCTCGTGGTTGGAACCGCCTTCGTCGGAGTAGAAACCTTTGAGTTGCCATCCTATGTTCTGCAGCACGAGTCCCATCTGGAACGTGGAGTCGGGGGTGCGGTAATGTGCGCCGACATCCACTCCGATTGCGAAAGAACTGTAACTCTCGTAGATGGAATAGACGGGTTTGAGCGTGACGCCTATTTTCCAACACGGGTGCAGTTGGCGCGCGTACATGACATCAATGAGGATATCGCGTGCGCCGAACGAGCCGCCGGAGAGGTTGCCTTCTTTGTCGGCATATTGCATGTGTCCGTAGTCCAAGTAGTGAAGCCCGACCGCGAAATAGTTCGGTTTGTCGGGTTCGCCGTCTTTTTCGTACGGTTTCTCGATTTTCGAGCGTCCGAAATTATGCCCGTAGAGGGCAGAGCCGAACATCGTTCCCGGCAGGTAGTAGGAATAGTTGAGCTGGAGCACCATGTGGCTGTTCTCGTGGAGCAGGGCAGGGTTGCACATACCCATCGATATGTCTCCGTCGCTGAGGCTGACATTGCTTCCACCCAAGGCGTTGAGACGCGAGGATGCCGGCAGACTCATGAACGAGAACACCGAACGACCTGCACTGGAAACCTGCGCCATACAAGTTGAAAGTTGAAAGTTGAAAGTTGAAAGAAGGATCATTAGCCCTATCCAACCTTTTCTATGTAGCCTATGCTCTTTCATTTTCTTCAAATCTGGTGCAAAGGTACAACAATTTTTGCATATATGCAAGAAGAAAAGCAAAAAAGAGACCGAAAGTCTCTTTTTTGTGGTGCCACCGAGAATCGAACTAGGGACACAAGGATTTTCAGTCCTTTGCTCTACCA
>JAFPGA010000203.1 GCA_017423085.1 Paludibacteraceae bacterium
AATCTGATAACCTCCTCGCGTACGCGCACCCGATAATATTTTAGGTGTTGAACCCCCCAAAAATACAAAAAAATGCATATAAATGTAAAAAAAATGCAAAAAATTTTGGTCATGTCGCAAAATTGTTGTAACTTTGCACGCTTTTTTGCGGATTAGGCCTGATAAGTGTCGTTTCGTATAACGACCGCCGCACCGCCCTAACATTAATTACAACAGTACAGATGTACGCAATTGTAGAAATGAAAGGCCAGCAGTTTAAAGTAGAAGCTGGCAAAAAACTGTTCATCAATCGCATGAACGAGCTCGAGAAGGGCGCAACCGTTGAGTTTGAAAACGTGCTGCTGCTCGACAACGAGGGTAAAGTAAAAGTTGGTGCTCCTTATGTAAAGGGCGCAAAAGTGGTTTGCGAAGTACTCGACAACGAGTGCCGTGGCGAGAAAATCCTTGTTTTCCACAAGAAACGTCGCAAAGGTTATCGCAAACTGAATGGTCACCGTCAGGATCTGACCAACGTAGTAGTTAAAGAGATTGTTATTGCTTAAAAGAAAGGACAACAGAGTATGGCTCACAAGAAAGGTGTCGGTAGTTCCAAGAACGGCCGTGAATCAGAAAGCAAACGCCTCGGCGTGAAGATCTTTGGTGGTCAATTCGCAAAGGCAGGTAACATCATCGTACGTCAACGTGGTACCGTACACAACCCGGGTGAAAACATGGGTATCGGTTCTGACCACACATTGTTCGCTCTGTGCGACGGTATTGTAACCTTCCGCAAGAAACGCGACAATAAATCGTACGTTTCCATTCAGCCGATTGCAGCAGAAGCTTAATCGGCGGAGACACACCCAAATCTCCTACCGTAGCTTCGGCTTAGGTGGGAGATTTTATTTTGAAACAAAAGTAAACTTTTCATATGTTAACTTTAAAGCAGATTTATGACGATAAAGCCCGTGTGATTGCGGGTTTGGAGAAAAAGCATTTTGCCGGTGCCGCAGAAGCGATCGAGGAAGTGCTTCGTTTGGACGGTGAGCGCAAGGCTGCGCAACAGCAGAAAGATGCCGCAGCTGCGCAGATGAACCAGATCAGCAAGTCCATCGGTGCACTCATGGCACAAGGCAAACGCGAAGAGGCAGAGGCTGCCAAGGCACAAACGGGCGCCCTCAAAGCGCAGATTGCAGAGTATGACGTCAAGATGAGCGAAGCTGAAGAGGCACAGACCAAGCTGCTGCTCACCATCCCGAACGTACCGTACGACATCGTGCCGGAAGGTGCATGTGCAGAAGACAACATCGTCGTCAAATCCAATGTAGCTCATCATGGCGGAGACACCGTCGGTACCTGGGTGGGCGACGTGAACAACGATGAAGCAAAGCTGCCGCACTGGGAATTGGCTAAGAAATACAACCTCATCGATTTTGATCTGGGTGTCAAGATCTCGGGTGCCGGTTTCCCTGTCTATATCGGTCAGGGTGCGCGTCTGCAACGTGCGCTGATTAACTTCTTCCTTGCCGAGGCGAACAAAGCCGGATATACGGAGATCATGCCACCGACAGTAGTCAATGCCGCTTCGGGCTACGGAACGGGTCAATTACCTGATAAAGAGGGACAAATGTACCACTGTGAGGTAGACGATCTGTACCTCATTCCGACGGCTGAAGTACCGGTGACTAACCTCTACAGAGACGTCATCATCGACGAGGCACAACTGCCGATCAAGAACTGCGCTTACACGGAGTGTTTCCGTCGTGAGGCAGGTAGTTACGGCAAGGATGTACGCGGTCTGAACCGTCTGCATGAGTTCTCGAAGATTGAGATCGTACGCATTGATACGCCGGAACACTCGGACGCATCGCACAAAGAGATGCTGGAGCACGTAGAGGGTCTGTTGCAGAAACTGGAATTGCCTTATCGTATCCTACGTCTGAGCGGTGGAGATATGTCGTTCACGGCTGCACTCTGCTATGATTTTGAAGTATATAGCGAAGCACAACACCGTTGGTTGGAGGTATCGAGCACTTCGAATTTCGACACCTATCAGGCAAACCGCCTCAAGTGCCGTTATCGCCGCGCAGAGGATAAGAAAGTGACGCTGTGCCACACGCTGAACGGTTCGGCATTGGCATTACCCCGCATCGTTGCCGCGCTGCTGGAGAACAACCAGTGCGAAGAAGGAATCCGCATCCCGAAAGCACTGCAACCGTACTTCGGCGACGACATGATTCGTTAAGAAATCAGAATTCTTATCCACAGAACGATTGTTTCAGCTATCAGAATTCAGATTTTTTTCAGAATTTTGGCATACACTCTTGTGTATGTCAATTTTTTTGTGTATCTTTGCCGCCGATTTTAGATTGCGTATATGTGCGCATGTGCGAAGACCATGGAATATAAGTACATCAACAATATCAATTCACCGGCGGATTTGAAGAAGCTCTCTCTGTACGAGTTACCCGCTGTGTGTAGCGAATTGCGTCAGTTCATCATCGAAGCTTTGAGTAAGAATCCCGGTCACCTTGGCTCGTCGTTAGGAGCGATTGAGTTGACGGTGGCATTGCATTATGTATTCGATACACCCCACGACAAACTGGTGTGGGATGTCGGTCACCAGGCTTATGCGCATAAGATCTTGACCGGGCGTCGCGACCGTTTTCACACCAATCGTCAGTTCAAAGGTCTGGCACCGTTCACTAACCCTGCCGAGAGCGAATACGACGCATTCATCGCGGGACACGCTTCCAATTCCATCTCTGCAGCATTAGGTATGGACATAGCCAATGACAAAAGCCATGTCAAAGCCAATGTGGTGGCTATCATCGGGGATGGCGCCATGACAGGCGGTTTGGCATTCGAGGGGCTGAACAACACCTCGATGGACAAGAACAATCTGCTCATTGTGCTCAATGATAATCATATGGCGATTGACCCGCTCAAAGGCGGTTTCACGCAGTACCTCGTGGATTTGACTACCAGTACAGGATATAACAAGATACGCTGGCAGCTATACCAACTGGCCGCGGCACTGCATCTGGTGGATGAGCAGAAACGCAAGGCGATTGTACGCCGCAGCAATAATCTCAAAGCTACGCTTTCCAAACAGTCGAACAATATCTTCACCGGTTTGAACATCCGCTATTTCGGTCCGACAGACGGTCATGACGTCATTGGTCTGGTTCGTATATTGAGTGAGATCAAGAATCACCGCGGACCGAAAGTGCTGCATATCATCACCAAGAAAGGCAAAGGTTATGCGCCGGCAGAGAACGACCAAACGGTTTGGCATGCACCGGGAGAGTTTAATGTAGAGACGGGACTTCGTTCCGTGGAAGTACAAAGTGACAATGTACAATGTACAAAGGATGTTCCGCCGTTGTGGCAAGAGGTGTTCGGTCAGACGCTGTTAGAGTTGGCGAAGAAGAATGACAAGATAGTAGGTATCACACCGGCTATGCCGAGCGGGTGCTCGATGAGCATTATGCAAAAAGAGTTGCCCGACCGCGTGTACGATGTGGGCATTGCTGAAGGGCACGCTGTGACCTTCAGTGCCGGACTTGCCAAAGCGGGCATGCTCCCCTACTGCAACGAATACTCCACATTCCTGCAGCGCGCGTATGACAACATCGTGCATGACGTAGCGCTTCAGAAACTGCATGTCGTGTTCTGTATCGACCGCGCCGGCATTGTCGGCAACGACGGAGCCACCCATCATGGTCTGTTGGATCTGGCGTACCTGCGTCCGATACCAAACATGCAGATTTGTGCCCCGCGCACAGCAGAAGACTTGCGTCAGATGATGATTATGGCGGAGCGTCTGGACGGGCCAATCGCTATTCGTTACCCGAGAGGCAGAACCCCGAATGTACCAAGTGACGATGTACAATGTACAAATTTGGAATACGGAAAAGGTGTGAAGTTGCGGGACGGAAAGGATGTTGCGGTTCTCACCATCGGCGCAATCGGCAACACGATGGCCGAAGCGATAGAAGCTGTCAGCACTCAGAATTCAGCTTTCAGTTATGCGCATTATGACATGCGGTGGTTGAAGCCCTTGGACGAAGACATTCTGCACGAAGTGGGCAAGAAATTCAAGACCATTGTGACCGCTGAGGACGGCATGATTGCCGGTGGTTTGGGCAGTGCAGTACTGGAGTGGATGGCGGATCACGGTTACACACCGCGTGTGGTACGCTTGGGCGTGAAAGATCAGTTTGTAGAACACGGTTCTACCAAAGAGTTATATCAACTAATCCATTTAGACAAGGAGGGATTATGCGAATCGTTATTGCAGGTGCAGGTGAAGTAGGTACGCACTTGGCGAAACTGCTGAGCCGCGAGGATATGGAGATCAGTCTCTTGGACGAAAAACAAGACCGTTTAGGAGACTTGAGTGCCAACTACGACATGTTGACCAAAGTGGGTAATCCCACTTCTATCCGTGATCAGCGCGAGATAGGTGTGAACGGGTGTGACCTGTTCATCTCTGTTACGCCCGCGGAGACAGAGAACATGACCGCCTGTCTGATTGCCAATTCATTGGGTGCCAAACGAACGCTGGCTCGTATCGACAACTACGAATACCTGCTGCCTGAGAACAAGAAGTTCTTTGAGAAAATGGGTTTGAACCACCTCATCTATCCGGAGGTGCTGGCAGCGAATGAGATTGAAGAGAGCCTACGCACCAACTGGATGCGCTACCACCTGCATTTAGGACAAGGCGCATTGGAACTGTGCGTAGTCAAAGTGCGCAAAGGAGCGAAAGTCATCGGGCAGAGTTTTGCTTCCGGTATCTATAATCACGGCAAATACCGTATCGTAGCCATCAAGCGCGAGCAGGAGACGATCATCCCGCGCGGAAACGACACGGTGGAAGAAGGTGACATGGTCTATTGCGTATGTCCGAAAGAGAACATGGAGTTCATGCGCGAAGAATTGGGTAAGTCCAAACGCGAGATCAAGAATGTGTTCTTCTTCGGCGGCGGACGCATCGCCCGCAAAGCGGCAACGGAGCTGACGGGAGAGATGAATATCAAAATCATCGAATTGGACCGTGAGGTATGCAAGAAACTGAGTGACAAAGTGCCGGACGCGCTGATTATCAATGCTGACGGATCGGATATGAGTGTGCTCAAAGAAGAGGGCATTCAGGATGCAGACGCTTTCGTAGCTGTAACGGACAGCAGCGAGGCGAACATCTTTGCTTGCCTTGCCGCCAAGCGGTTCGGCGTGCGTAAGACGATAGCCGAGGTAGAGAACCTGGATTATATCCCGATGGCAGAAGGTCTGGATATCGGTACTGTGCTGAACAAAAAGACGATTGCCGCTTCGTACATCTACCAGATGTTACTGGATGCGAGTGTACGTGGCGTACACAACCTGACCAGCGCGGATGCAGAGATCGTGGAGTTTGAGGTAAAAGAAGGCAGTTCGGTCACCCGCCACAAGGTGAAAGATCTGAATCTGCCGGAAGAAGCCAATATCGGCGGCATTGTGCGCGCCGGAGAAGGTATTCTCGTCAACGGCGAGACACTGATTATCCCGGGCGACATCGTTGTGGTATTCTGTAAGAGTCATGTAATACGAACCTTAGAGCGTTTCTTCAAATGACACGGATGTTTAACTGGCGGATTGTATTCAAGACGATGGGTGTTCTCACAACACTCGAGGCCTTGTTTATGCTCGTTCCTACGTTTGCCGCGTGGTGGTATCATGAGGCGGATCTGGGCGCATGGATAGCTTCGTCTGCCATCACTTGGATCAGCAGCTGGTGGATGGTGGCATTCGGACGCAAAGCCGAACGGCGTGTCGGTGAACGCGAAGGATACGTCATTGTGGCGTTTGTATGGGTGGTCTATTCGCTGTTCGGTATGATGCCGTTCTGGTTAAGCGGTGCACTGCCTCATATCACAGACGCGTGGTACGAGACGATGGCCGGTTTCACCACTACCGGATCAACTGTCTTCACCAACGTGGAGACACAGACGCACTCCATCCTACTCTGGCGTGCGCTAATGCAGTGGATTGGAGGTATGGGTATCATCGTGCTCAGTGTAGCTATTCTGCCGATGTTCGGCTTGGGCGGTATGCAGCTCTACAGCGCCGAAGTGACAGGTGTGAGTTACGAAAAACTGAGTCCGCGAATTGCCGACACCGCCAAACATATGTGGTTGACCTATATCCTGCTCACGCTGGCAGAAGGTCTGTTGCTGTGGTTGTGTGGGATGAATAAGTTCGATGCCGTCTGCCATTCGCTGGCTACTATCTCCACCGGTGGTTTCGCTACGCACAACAGCAGTGTCATCGGTTATGCTCCTATTATTCAATGGATTATACTCGTCTTTATGTTATTGTCGGGTATTAACTTCACCCAACTGATCTACCTCTTCCGCGGCAAACCGCACCGTATATGGAAGGACGAAGAGACGCGCTGGTACGTGAGTGCTTGTCTCATCGCCGGCCTCGCGCTGAGCATTGGTCTGCTGATTTTTACCGCCGGTTCATGGGATAGTATCCGTTTAGGCTTCTTCACCTCTATTGCCACCATCACCAGTACCGGTTTTGTGGCATCGGATTATATGGTTTGGCCGCCTGTGCTCTGGGTGATCGTGTTCTTCCTCATGTTCACCGGCGGTGCTTCGGGTTCGACTTCCGGAGGTATGAAATGGGTACGAATCGGTATCTTTGCCAAGTCTGCTACGGCGGAGATTAAACGCCGTATTCATCCCAATGCCGTCATTCCGGTTCGGTTTAACGGCAACACTCTTTCGGAGCAGACGACCAGTAATGTGATGGCGTTCATGTGCTTCTATATCCTGATTATCGTAGCAGCAACTATCTGTTTCTGCGCTTGCGGTATCGGTTTTGATGAGTCTTTCGGCATCGCCACTTCCATGATTGGTAACGTCGGTGTTTCCATCGGTCAATGGGGTTCGAGCGGTTGTTATGCCGCCATGCCCGCTATTGCCAAATGGGTTGCTACGTTTGTGATGCTGATTGGTCGTTTGGAGATCTTCACCGTGCTGTTGCTCTTCAGTCGGGCGCTTTGGAAGAAATAAAGGCGAAAGGCGAAAGGATATTGGCAAATGAAACCGTATAAAGTTCTCTTGTTCATTGCGTGTGTGATGCTCTGTCTGGGTGCACTGTGTATGGTGCTGCCCGGTAGTATTACATGGAGTGACAAGACACTTCGGTGGCCGACCTTGGCTGAGGTGTTTGATAAAGAGACTTCAGCCCTCAGCTTACTGGATTCAGACCTATTGGATGATATATCAGAATACACAATTCAAACAGACAGCATTCCGGCTGACACGATTCAAACAGATAGTATTCAGGGGGAGACAATAGTACCAGACACTACTCAAGCAGATAGTATTCCGGCAGACAGCATTCAAACAGATAGTATTCCGGCAGACAGTATTCAGCCAGAAAAACCGAAACCGGTAGAATTGCCCAAAGTGACGATGGATTCTACGACCGACAGCCGTATATACATGCGCGCCTTCTATGCTTCGTTGGACCAGGCCTCCACCCGCCGTGTGCGTGTGCTGCACTATGGTGACAGTCAGATAGAAGAGGACCGAATGAGCCAACAGATCCGTGAGCACTTACAGAAGAAATACGGCGGTGCGGGTGCCGGTTTACTGCCATTAGCACAGACTATTCCATCTTACACCGTTACACAACGGCTGCACATGAACGGGCGGTCGATTACGCCACAGCAGGGTCCGCGGCGATATATGGTGTACGGCTTGAAACGCGACCAACGGGCAGACGGGCTGTACGGAGTTATGGGACAAGTGGCGATGATGAACGACAGCCTTGTAAAGGGTAGCGAAGATATCATGGCAGTTTGCACGCCGAAGGGCAAAGCGGCACAATACACGCAGTGGCAGGTATTCGCCGACAACAGCATCGAGTATAGCACTTCGGGTGACACAGTGCGTCTGCACGGACACGGAGCGGTGTATGGTCTGTCGCAAGTAAGTGAAACGGGCGTTATTGTAGATAATATCCCGATGCGTGGCTGTCTCGGCTTGGTGTTTACCAAGATGGATCGAGAGCAACTAACCACTTTCTACCGCGAGCAGAACGTGCGGCTGATTATCCTGCAGTTCGGCGGAAATGCTATTCCGTTCAACCAGAATCCCGGAACGGTACAGGCTATTGTCAAAAACCTGCGCGGCCAAGTTCAGTATGTTCGTTCCTGCGCGCCGGAAGCCTCTATTTTGTTTATTGGTCCGAGTGATATGATGCGGCAAGTGGACGGCGAATGGCAGTCCTATCCGATGGTGCCGTATATGGACAAACTGCTGCAGAAAATGGCGCTGGAAGAACATATCGCCTATTTCAGTTTGTTTAGATGGATGGGCGGTTCGGGAAGTATGAAACGCTGGCATGAGAATGGAATGGCGTGTGACGACGGTGTGCATTTCTACCGCGGCGGTGCCCGCAAAGCCGGTAATGCCGTGGCGGAATGGATATTGGAGGGAATGGAGAATTGAGAATTGGATTTCTTACATCACATATTAGGTTTTGATCCGAATAGTCCGTTGCTGTTCACGCAGTTCTATTTCTGGGCATTCTTCGCATTGGTTTATGCGTTGTTTGCGTTGATTATGGCGAATAGCGGAAAGCAAACGGCGAAGGGGCGTTTGCATTTGCGCAACGTCTATCTGCTGTTCGTCAGTTGGTTCTTCTACTACAAGACCAGCGGGCTGTTTCTGCTTATTTTAGCGTTCGTGACGTTGAGCGATTGGATCATTGCCGGACGGATTCATGCCCATCGACAAAAGCCGATCGCCAAACTATTACTGGCATTGTCGGTGACCATTGATTTGGGTCTGCTGGCTTATTTCAAATACGCGTATTTCTTCACAAACATGGTCAATGACCTGTTCGGAACGGGTTTCCGGGTATTCGATATCTTCGCCTATATCGGCAACGGTTTTGCCGAGGCAGGGCGGTTCAGTGTGGATACGATCATTCTGCCGGTGGGTATATCGTTCTATATTTTCCAGGTCATTTCGTATACGGCAGACGTGTATCGGCAGCGGATTCAGCCGGTAAAGAACATTCTCGATTTCGGGTTCTACGTGTCTTTCTTCCCACAGCTGGTGGCGGGTCCTATCGTGCGCGCGGAGGAGTTTATTCCGCAGTTATACAAGCCTTTCCGTTTGAGTCGTCGTTTGTTCGGTTTCGCCGTTTTCTGGATACTAAACGGTTTGGCGAAGAAGATTATCTTATCTGATTATCTGGCAGTTAATTTCATAGACCGCGTTTTTGACCACCCGCTGCTTTTCTCGGGGGTTGAGAACCTGTTTGCGCTGTTCGCCTACTCGCTGCAGGTGTATGCCGATTTCTCGGGTTATACGGACATCGCTATCGGTGTGGCAATGTTGTTGGGCTTTTATCTGCCGATGAACTTCGACTCACCATATAAGTCGCAGAACCCGCAGGAGTTCTGGCGGCGCTGGCACATGTCGTTGGGACGGTGGCTGAAGACGTATCTGTATATTCCGTTAGGCGGCAATCGCCGAATCGGTTTCGGCACGTATTTCTGGTTGAGTCTGATTGCTTTTGTCTCCGCCGCGCTTACCGGATGGTGGCTGTGGATACTGATTCCGTTCGCGGTGTTTATGATCGTTATTGCGATATGGAATAAGATCCAACTATCCAATGCCCAAGGGCAACTATCCAATAAGCGTAAACTGGTTTATGCGAATCTGAACTCGTTCATTACGCAGGTGTTAGGCGGTTTATGGCACGGTGCGAGTTGGAACTTCATCATCTGGGGCGGCATCAACGGCATTGGTATGATTGTCAATAAGATTTGGCGAGAAATGAACTGGCATATACGGTTTGTTTGCATGACAGTGCTGACCTTCGGTTTGTGCTTCGCTGACTTGCTGACGAACCTGCCCGCCTGTCGTCTTTTCTCCGTTTGGGCTGCGATTGTATGGGTCGGAACGGCGATTCGGTATATCTATTTCTTGTGCCAAGGCAAAGATAACAAGTTCACACAAGCGTTGGGCACAGCTTGGGCGATCATACAGACTTTCACGTTCATTACGTTCACACGTCTGTTCTTCCGCTCCAGCAGTAACCTTGACCCGGCTACCGCGAATGAGGTTGCCTGGGCGACGGCAAAGAACATGGTTAACCAGATGGGCGGGGCATGGAACAATGCCATCATTCCGGATTTCCTGTGGGAATACCGATGGGTAGTGGCGATGTTTGTTGCCGGAATGATCATTCACTGGCTGCCGACGAATTGGAAAAGGCGGTACCGGATCTGGTTCGCTAAGATGCCGCTGTGGCTGATGGTGATTGCTGTGTGCATCGCCATCGTCGTTATTTATCAGTTCGTCTCTGCCGAGATGCAACCGTTCATATATTTCCAGTTCTAGACCGGCTTAGAGCCGGAGCAAGTTAGGCTATGCAGATAATAGGCATCACAGGGGGAATAGGAAGCGGCAAAAGCACTATTGCACGCGAGTTGGC